>CAYUKK010000189.1:0-4049 GCA_964445305.1 uncultured Eubacteriales bacterium | reverse complement strand
AAGAATCATCGAAGATAAAAGATTATGCCTCATTCCGATAATTCCTATTGAGATATCTTTGGCCCTTTATTCATGAACAATGAGGTCTTGCTTCAATAAAACTAATAGCATAAGAATCGACAACGGGTCAACCCTTTATATCGGATCAGGGCATAAATCCACCACCTTGTCTTTGATCAGATGATTCGTTACTTCCTCTCTGCTGCTCAATGACAAATTTTTTGGTTGTAACGCCATAGTCCATCGGCCATCCCGCAGACAACCTCAATGCCGGTTGAAGTGGCTGGCGTTTTCCTCCCTGGCCCAAAATTTCAATTGACTCAGCCCCGAGAAGGTGATATAAATATCTCAACCTGTAGGAGAAGGAAGCAATGAGAAAAAATAAAAGGCCAGTTATCTTCGCATTGATCGTGCTTCTGGCAAGTGCCCTCCCCACCGCCATGTTTGCCCAGGGCACGTCCTATTGGACGAAGAAGAAATTCGAATTCCTGACTGCCACAAGCTATGAAAAATCCCTCTTGGATACCTCCTATTCTCACCGTTACTCTCCTCCCTTCCTCTCCGGCGCTTACGCGAGCAATGCCGAGCAAACAGTCTATGTCCGGGGAGACACCAGCTGGGGTTTGAGTGTCAGCCTGGCCTATTTCCCTGTTGAAAAGCTTGGCCTTCAGCTCTACCTTGAATTCGGCAAGCCCCGCCTCCGGGGGAAGAACACCCCCTACGAAGTCGAAGTCAGTTATGCCATCGGGGACCCGACAGCCAGTCCACCGTATCCATTCCTCTTCGAGCGAACTTATGATTGGCCCAACACAGAGGGTTACCTGACCCAGGTCTGCGTGAGCCTGAACGCCGCCGTCCGATTGCCCGTTTCGGCCAGAACATCCTTCTCCATCTCCGGAGGTCCCACTTATTTCTACACCCTCGGGGAGGCGGTTGGTCTGACCTATTCAAAATTCTGGATTGAAGAGGGCTTTTTTGTCGGAGAAACTTACCAGATGAAGTTTAAGTTCCAATCGACGGCCAAGTTCGGGCTTAACGTGGGGGCTGAAGTCAATTGGGCCATCTACGGCAATGTTTGCTTCACCCTTGACCTCCGTTTTTTCGGGACGACGAAATCATCCGTTAAATTGGAAATCCTGTCCAACGCCATGCTGAAGGACGCGCTCGACCAAGTCAGAAAAACGATGAACATCGGCGATATCGAAATCAACCCCTCCTTCTATCGGGCCCATCTCGGGTTAAAGTATCTTTTTTAACCTCTTTCACCCTTAAACTTAGAACCGCCTCCCTATTCAGGCCCGCCTCATCCTGCACGATAAAAGCCGGTTATTCCTTTTATCGTGGCCATCCGGATGAGAAGGCAGAGGTCGATTTGCAAGCGTGGCCTCTTTTGTGTTAGAATTTTTTAGGGTTATCATCAAGGAGAGGCTATGTCCGGACACTCAAAATGGCATTCGATTAAACATAAAAAAGCTGCCGCCGACGCTAAACGGGGCAAGCTTTTCACCAAGATCATCCGCGAGCTGAGTGTTGCGGCGCGGGAGGGCGGCGGCGACCCCGAGGCCAACCCCAGGCTGCGCAAAGCCATCGCCGATGCTAAGGCTGTCAACATGCCGGCGGATAACATCAAACGGGCAATTATGAAAGGCACCGGCCAGCTCGAGGGCACCTCCTACGAGGAGGTCAAGTACGAAGGCTATGGCCCCGGCGGGGTGGCCATTTTTATCGAAGCCCTCTCGGACAACAAGAATCGGACGGTCTCTGAACTCCGTCATATCTTCACCAAAAATGGGGGTCGGATAGGAGAATCGGGTTGCGTCTCTTGGATGTTCAAGCGCAAAGGTTACATTGTCGTGGAAAAGGGCAAGGCCGTGGAGGATAAACTGCTCGAGATTGTCCTGGCCAGCGGGGCGGAAGACCTCCGGGATGACGGCAGCAATTACGAAATCATCACTCCCCCAGACAAGTACGAGTCGGTCGTCGAGGCCCTGAAACAGAACGAAGTGGATATTGCCACGTCCAGCCTCGGTTATATCCCCCAAAATTACGTGAAGCTGGAGGGCAAGCAAGCCCAGCAGCTTCTCCGTCTGATGGAAGAACTCGAGGACCATGACGATGTCCAGCATGTGTGGGCCAACTTCGACATTCCGGAAGAGGAAATCGCCAGTTTTTCGGGTTAAAGCCTTTGATGAGGGTTCTTGGCATCGACCCCAGCAGCCAGTCCACAGGTTTCGGGATCATCGATTACGACGATAACGCCTGTACGGTCCTCGCATTCGGGACGATCAAGCCGCCGCGTCGCCTTGCTTTTCATCAGAAGCTCAATGAGATCAGGCGCCACCTGGAGGAGCTAATCGCTGCCCACCAGCCCGAGGAAGTGGCCATCGAGAATCCTTTCTACGCCCGGAACATCAGAACAGCTCTCACTCTTGGCCAGGTTCGGGGCGCGGTTCTCGTGGCTGTCGCCTCGAGCAACTGTAAGCTCCACGAGTATTCTGCTTTGGAAATCAAGAAAGCAGTCACTGGCTATGGTCAGGCGGGCAAGGAGCAGGTGAAGACAATGGTTAGGGCACTTCTCCACATCACTGCCAATTCCCTGGAGCAAGATGCCTCCGACGCTCTGGCCACGGCTTACTGCCATCTCAATGCCCGTCTTTTCCAGAAAAAGATTGAGGGTCAAACAAAAGGTGGACGGCCATGATTGCTTATCTCAAAGGCCGGCTCATCCACAAGACGCCCCAGACAGTCATCGTCAATGTGGCTGGCGTCGGCTATTGCGCTTCCATTCCCCTATCCACTTATTTCAAGCTGGGCGAAGAAAACTCCGACGTCGAACTCCATGTTCATACCCATCTTACCGATAACTCCCTGTCCCTCTACGCCTTTTCCTCCTCCGAAGAAAAAGACCTTTTCCTCAAGCTCATCAACATCTCCGGCATCGGGCCGAAGCTGGCCCTCAATGTTCTTTCGGGCATCGGGCCGGCCGAACTCGAAGAGGCCGTCCGACAGAACGACATCACCCGGATCACCCTGATTCCCGGAATCGGGAAAAAAACGGCCCTCCGGATTGCCTTGGAGCTTCAGGAAAAAATAGAGCGGAAGGAAAAGAAGCTTGCCCTCCCCAAAGTGGCCAAAGAAAGGGAAGAGCTCATCTCCGCCCTGATGAACCTCGGCTTCCGGAGGAAAGAAGTGGAGGAAGTAGTCGACCGAACGATCAAGGCGCTCACTCTGGAAGCAGGCTTTGAACAACTCCTCCGCGAGAGCTTGCGCCGGATGGCCAAGATTTGAGATAGAAGTTGAAAGAAAAATCTGTCTCCGCTATTTTGACTCCGGTCCGGACCAAAGAAGACCTCCAGTTTGAAGATAGCCTCCGGCCGCAGACTTTTGACGAATTCATCGGCCAGGAGACGGTCAAGTCGAACCTCCAGATATTCATCGAAGCCGCGAAAAAAAGGGGCGATTCCCTCGACCACGTCCTTCTCTACGGTCCACCCGGGCTGGGCAAGACGAGCTTGGCTTACCTCATCGCCAAGGAGATGGGCGTTTCCATCAAGCCAACTTCAGGACCGGTCATCGAGAGGACGGGGGATCTGTCGGCCATCCTGACTAACCTGCAGAAAAAGGAAATCCTCTTCATCGACGAAATCCACCGCCTCCATCCTTCGGTCGAGGAGCTTCTCTACTCGGCCATGGAGGACTACAGCCTGGACATCATCATTGGCCAGGGACCAGGAGCACGAAGCCACAAGCTGCAGCTCAAAAAATTTACTCTCATCGGCGCCACCACACGCGCCGGAAGGATCACGCCGCCGCTGCGGGGGCGGTTCGGAATCATCCACCGGCTTGATTACTACCGGGACGAGGACTTGAAAAAAATCATCCAGCGGTCGGCTACCCTCCTCCAAGTGGCCATCGACGAGCCGGGCGCCGAGCTCATCGCCCGTCGCTCCCGGGGCACGCCGCGTGTGGCCAATCGACTGCTCCGGCGGGTGCGCGATTATGCGGATGTCAAAGCCGATGGCATGATCACCGCCAAGGAGGCCACGACG
>CAYUKK010000188.1:0-19961 GCA_964445305.1 uncultured Eubacteriales bacterium | reverse complement strand
CTTCAAACTCTCTACTCCCGTCAGCTCTTCCGAACCATCTCTGCTGCGGCGGGGATTTTGGTGATTCTGGTGGCGGCCTTCTTCGTTTTCAAGAGTCCCTTGTTTTTGAAAAAGGAAGGTCTCAGGGGGAAGGGGGAACAGGAAATTCAGCTCATCGCCCCCAAGGGCGAGACCTCAGACCTTCAGATTGTTTTCCGGTGGTCTCCTTATTCCAGGGCTCTGGGATACGAGGTTAAGCTCATGGATGAGGAACTGACAAACCTCTGGTCTTCGGGGAAGATTAAGAAGACAGAGGTCGAGCTTCCTCAAGATCAGTTCCGAAGATTAGAAAAAGGGAAAACTTATTATTGGAAGGTCATCGTTTATTTGTCTGGCGGGAAAACAAAAGAATCGAATTTGCAGGATTTTAAGCTCAGATAGAGTCAGAGAGATTGAAGGGGGGATTTGGCGGGTCACTTCGCAGCAAGCTTGATCACCGAGCGAGAATCTCCGATGAGCACGAACGCAGCCCAGTAGTAGGGATGCCGATAGGGGGATTTCATCATCTCCAGCTTGGCCAGCCGCAGAGCTTCGTCTTTGCTCTTCGACGCGGTCAGGTGTTGATAGAAAGATTTCATGAATTCTGAAGTCGAAAGATCGTTGATTTTCCATAAAGTCGCCACCACCGCCTGCGCTCCGGCGTAGAGAAAAGCCCGGGATAAACCTGAAACTCCCTCTCCGCTTTCGAGCTTGCCTCTGCCTGTTTGGCAGGCAGACAAAACCACCAAATCAGAATTGAGCGGCGTGTTATAGATTTCGCGAACCTGGAAGAAGCCATCTTCCCTGGGGTCTTCATCCAGTGTCATGACCACGGCTGACCGAATCGAATGGCGCTCATCCAGAAGGCCATGGGTGGCAAAATGAAGAATCCTATAATTTTTTAGCGGAACTTCTTTGAGTTTTTCTTCCCTGGCGTCTTGTTGGACAAAAATTTCCCTCCGGTTTTTGCTAAAAAATCTGGCCACCCCTTTGACTTCCTCTTTACTGTAGGGCAGCGGAGAAAAATCGAACTCTTTTGACAGGTAGAATTCTCTTGTCCTCTCGTCTACGGGCCCAGCCTGAGCGGGAAGTCCTCTGAGTGCGTAAACAGGATCGGCAAAGGCCAGCCAGTCTTTTTTAGCCTCCGGTTCTCTTTTCCGGGCAAGGAGATTGACTAAGGAAGAAGCGGAAGGGGCATAGGAAATTCGATAATCGGCCACGAGAAAATGCCCTTCTCCACTTCGTCCATTTCCCTCCGGCTTGTCCTCTTTGATGAGGGCTTCAAATGGCAGGTAGTTCAGGCTGCCGTCAGGGACAACAACGAGGTTTTTTACCCGCGCGAGTTTTTCTTGAACGGGAAGGAGGAGCTCCCGGTACATCCTTTTACCCGCCGGGAGCGCTTCAAAATCCTGGTCTGTCTTCGAAGAAAGCAGATGGATATAATTGCTCGCCCTCTCCTGGAGCTCATCGCTCCTGGATAATTTGTGCATCGAAAAATCATTCTTGGTCACACAGAAGAGAAAAGCACTTTTTTCCCCAAGGAAATACTCCAGGAGGGCGGTCTCTGAATCCAGGCCCTTTTTTTGAATGTCTTCCAGGCTCAATGGTTCTGGATAGACGAGTTCGGCATACTCTTTGTGGTTTAGCCGAATCATTCGAATGAGATTTCGGTAAGCCTCTTCGGCCGCCTCCAATTCCTGGCTTAATTCCAGCCTTTTCTGCTCAGAAAGGCCAGGCTTGGCCAGCTCGACTTGGCAGGTTGAAATTTTCCTGGCGATTTTGGCCTCTTCTTCCCTCATCTTTGGCGAAAGGCTTCCTCCCAAGTCGATTTTTGCTATCTCCAAGCTGTCCAGAAATCCCCTTGCTTTTGCCCTTTCAGCAGCAACGAACGATTCTCGGTCAAACCCCCTCTCAGGTTCCTTCTCGTGGAGCGCAAACAGGATATTGATGATATCCTCATAGGTCCTGATTTTATCCTTAAAATAGCTGGCCCTTTCCTCCTCCAAAGGAAAGCGGGCTCGGATATCCTCTATCACCTGAGTTGATTTCCTGTAATGGGTCAAAGCTTCTTCGTATTGTCCCTGTTTTTCATATGCCTTCCCCATGCCCGAATAGGCAAGCCATCGGGTCGTATCCTGGCCAATTTGCTCGGCAATGGTCAGAGCTTTCTCAAAAGAATTAAGGGCTCGCGGATAATCCTCCATTTTTAGGAACAATTTCCCTCTGTCTCGATAAACTGCCGCTTCCCTGTCTCTGGCTCCGATGGCCTGGGCTATTTTCAACGCTTCCTCATAGAGGGGAATGGCCCCCACATAATCGCCCTGAGATGTGTGGAGGTTTGCAATGTTACCCAGGCGGTTCGCCTCGGCCACTCTGCTCGCCGTTTCTCGAGCGAGTTGAAGAGCCCGTTCAAGAGAATCAAGGGCTCGAGGATAATCCTCGAGAGCCATATGAATAAGGGCAATATTGTTAAGGCACATCCCCTCCCCCGCTTTCCCGCTGGTCTCTCTGAAAATTTTCAGGGCTCGCTCATGATATTCCAGTGCCTTATCATAGTCACCGATCTCCCCGTAAATAAGCCCCATCCCGTTAAGGCAAGAGGCTTCATTTGTCTTATTGCCAAGCTGTTGGTTGACCTCCATGGCCTGATGATAAAACACCAGGGCCTTAGCAAAGTTGCCAGTTGCCCAGTGGGCATTTCCGATTTGATGAAGGATCGTGGCCTCGTCGTATCGGCTCTGGGTCTCCCGGGCCAGTTTCAGACCTTTTTCACTGTAAATCATGGATTGGGGATAGTTACCCTTTGCCCAGAAGACAGAGGCGATGTCTGCTAAATACCTCCCTTCGCCTCGCTTATCCCCAATCTCTTGAGCTATGGCAAGAGCTGCCTGATAATAATTCAAGGCCTTCGCATAATTATCCAGCTGATAATGGGTCTGGCCAAGGCTTCTGAGAATCTGAGCTTCGTGCTCTTTATTTCCGACCTCCTGATCGTTCTTCAGTGCCAGTTCATAATACTCCAGTCCTTTCCGAGGGTTCCCCAGATAGCAGTAGGAAAGTCCGCAATTATAAAGAAACCTGGCCATCTCCGCCAGGTCGCCGACTCCTTGAATAGCTTCCACAGCTTGAAGAAAAAGCTCCAAGGCCTTGGCATAATTTCCCCGGTTCCAGTAATAAGTCCCAAGTTGATTGAGCAGGCTTCCTTCTTGAGCCCTATTCCCCGTCTTTTTAGCTATCTCCACCCCGCGCTCATATTGGCTCAAAGCGATCTCATATTTTTTCAGTTTGTACTCATAGACGATGGCCAGTCCATAATGAAGAAAAGGATTGCTTGGAGTGATCTTTGACCTTTCTTCAAAATAATGGACCAAATCAGAAAAGTCCCCTTGATAGGGAGCGACTAATTCGTAATAGATTAAAATGGAGGGGGCCTGGCGTTCGATGGCTTTCTTGTATATCTCGGTCGCGACGGAATGATTTCCCCGAATTCTATGGCAGAGCCCTAACCCATAGTAATAGGCGGTATTTTCAGGTTCTGCTTTAATCAGTTGCTCCAAGTAAGCAATGGCGCTGTCAATTCTGTCTGCGGCGTTAACAAGCCGGGCAAAAACAGGATAAATTTCAAAGAAATCGGCGTGCTTTTCTATCATTTTTCTGCTTTTCGCAATTGCCGCCTCGTAATTTTTTTGTACCTGGAGTCTCCTGATGCGGTAATATTCATCGTAGAGCTGGCGGCGGTTATCGGATTTGGCAGGAGATAGAGCGACGGATTCAAGCGAAAGGTATGCCGGGAACAGAAACGCGAACAGAAGCATTATGGAAGTCAACTTCCATGGTTTCCGCAAGCCATAAACGGGATGCTCTTCTTCGCGCCTCCCGCCCAAGAAACAAAAGCCTCCTCTTTTTGCTTCCTTCATAAGGTTTTGCGCCTCTGAAGTTTCCATTGCTGAGTTTGCAATTTTAATACCATAGAAGTCTATGGCTGTCAAACCCCTACAAAATTAATCAAAATTGACATAAGCAGCGCTTTCATACATGCCGATAGCTTCACCTGGCCGGCCCCATCGCGGTTCACCCCCGGTGCGGCTTTGCTCGCATCTGCTGTCACGAGTGGGGGGAGCAGCGGCTCGCCAAGTTCTCCTGCCGCACCCGCGGTTTCTGTCCCTTCTGCCACGCCAAGAGGATTGAGGAGGGGGCGAATGGATGCGGAAGACACTCCTTCTGGACCTCCCCCGCCGCCGCATGGCCGAGATGATAAGAAAAGTCTATGAAGTGGACCCCATGTTCTGTCCCCAGTTCGGCGGCCAGAAGCGCATCATCGCCTTTCTCACCGACTATGCCGTGGTGGACAGGATCATCAACCACCCCAATCTCACGTTTGTCGCCCAGAGACGCCCCCTGCATATCGTCTATCAAGAAGTTCCTATGGCCGCCGAGGCTTCGGCTGAATACTTTCCCTGAACTTCAGTTTGACCGAAAGGAGAGGCCCGGGTAATTTCCGCCGCTTTTGAGCGTCTCGGTGGCTTTCTGGCCCGCCCTGGCAATTTCAAACTGTATTTGACATCGCTTCGACCCACGATTTATCCTCTCTCAGGATGATCGGAGGAGAAAATTGTTACAGCTAGGCTCGTCCGTCCGGCGTAGCCAAAAATGAAATGATTATCCTTTCGGCCTGTCAAGCTTTTCCAGAAGCGGCCAAGCTCTTATTTTTGTCCGAAATTGCGGTGAGTGAGCGCCTTTCCAAGCGCTTCCGCTGTCATCGAGGGCTCCCGATAGGTGTGTGGCGGTCCGGTGGGGCTGTTTGAGGGTACCGAACAGTCGTTGACAGAACTTTGTTTTGAGCATTAAAATAAACTCAGATACAATCCCTTCGGGAGGGAAGAGAGGGGTTTGTTGGCACTCAGGAGAGCCTTAGCGCTAGCGCTTATTACTTCAGTTTCAATTCTATCTGCCGCCCTTTTTTCTCTTCAATCTCAAGCCAGACAACAGCCAAGAATACCGAGGTATGATGCGGCTGCAATCATCAAACTCGTCGTTGTCCGCGTCCTCGACCAGGCCGGCCGCCCTGTCACGGACCTCAAGAAAGAAGATTTTCTCCTTTATGATAATAAAGAGCTCAAAAGGATTACTGAGTTTGAAGTTCATCGCCTCGATGAACCAACCTTAGCGTCGGAAGAGGCTAAGGCTCTTCCGGCCGCGAGCATATCCAGAGAGCGGAACCGCAAATATTTCCTCTTTCTCGATATTCACGGAAGTGACGAATTCGGCACGAAAAATTCGAGGGAAGCTGCCCTTCATTTTGTCAGGACCAAGCTCAGGCAGGGTGATGAGGTTGCTGTCCTTTCCTATGCTCCCATGACTGGTCTTCGGCTACATCAATACTTGACGTCGGACCTGGATAAAATTCGCAAGGCAATAAAAAACGCAAGAGAAGTCCCCCCGACACCGGGCTTTATTTCCAGAATCGAAACGAACATTATCGAGGGTAGCTCTTTGAAAGAACAGGGAATAGCCAGTGAACGGGAAATAAGGGGGGGAGTGGCTGAACTGGAACCAACCGTCGATGTTCCCGGGCTGGGCATATTTGCCCGGGCGCCTCAAGATTTTCATCACAACCTGTCAGAGCTAGCCAAGGCCCTGGAGTACATCCCGGGAGCAAAAAATCTGCTCTTTTTCTCCTGACGGAATGTCAGCAAAGCACTCGGCCATGAATTTGCCGCCTCCAACACGGCAGTATTCACGGTGAACTCTAAAAACTGGATCGCGCACAGCATTCTAAGCCTCAGCATCAAAAAAAACATATCTGGGAGGAGCATCCACTGAAAGAATTTGCTCTATCTTCAGGCGGCCAGTATTTTGCCGATATCAAGGATGTTCAGTCCATTGCTGACGAAATCCAAGCTCTGACGGGCAATTATTATGTCCTGGGGTATTATATCGACGAAAAATGGGACGGCAAGTTCCATGAGATCAAAGTCGAGGTGAAAAGGGAGGGCTGCCGGGTTTTTGCCCAGGACGGGTATTATAATCCCCGGCCCTTCGGCCAGCTTTCAGATATTGAAAAGCAACTTCATCTCTTTGAAATGATAGACGGTGATAACCCCACCATCCAAGATTTGCTGGAGATTCCCCTGGAACCTCTCTTCGGTTCAGGCGGGCCAACGGCGAACACGCTCATCCTGTCCAGAATACCAGTGGATGAAAAAGCCGGGATTCCGCCCGGAAAAGCAGAGTTGTTCCTGTTTATTTTTAATCAAGAGAGAGAAGTCGTTCAGTCCAGACGGTGGGAGATAAACCTGAAAAAAACACGGCCAGGAAATCCTTCATCCCTATTTTGTCTGTTTTCTTCCACCCGGAGATTATGAATGCCGTCTCATCGCCCGCGATAAGGAAACCGGCCAGTCGGTTCGGGGGAGATCGTCTTTTCAGGTTCCTGTGCCAGCAGCTTCCAGCTTGCGGCTTTTCTCTCCTCTCCTTCTTGTTCCAGGTAAAGAGGCCCGATTCGTGAGGATATCAGAGGAGAAAAAACAAAAGAATGAGACTCCATCCATCATCAATTTCTTCCCCCTTCTTCCAAGGGGATGCTCCCCTTTAGTGAAAGTCCTGGACGCGGGGGTGACCAGGCTTTGGGCGGTTGTTCCGTGTCGGTTTCAACCCGGTCTTGCCCGAGAGGTCGAGCTGGATGTGCATTTAATCAAGCTTCCAGCCAGCGAGAGACTTCGCCTTGACTCGGAAATTCTCGAAGTCAAAGAGTCAGAGGATGGAGCGGTCTTTTTGTCGCTGGAGATCAACCTACCCGATTTGGAGCCGGGAGAATACGAGCTTGAAATCGCGGCCTTAGAATCGGCAGCACAGATACAGGAAACCGTTAAGACATCGCTGTTCCGAAAGTGATAGCCAATTGCTTGAAGCTTGACTTTTAACACTTATTGTTTGGCCGCTTCCTGACCGAGTATGAGAGCTGTTTCGAGAAAGAGCAGGCTTCTTCCGGCCCATCATCAATGAGGTGGTCAAGCGCTACCTCGACTGCGGCAACCCCCGGTGCGGCTTTGTCCGTATCTGCGGTCACGAGTGGGGGGAGCAGGGGCTCGTCATGTTCTCCTGCCGCACCCGCGGTTTCTGTCCCTCGTGTCATGCCAAGAGGCTCGAGCAGTGGGGCGAGTGGATGCACGAAGAGCTCCTTCTAGATGTCCCCCACCGCCGCGTCCTCTTCACCATACCCGGGATGCTCCTTATCTTCTTAAGGTACGATAGGCCGTGGTGGATAGAATCATCCATCACCTCAAGCTCGCCTTTGTCGCCGACAGACCTCCTCCGGGCCACCTCGCCTATCAAGAGTTTCTGGCGGCCGCCCGGACCAGCGGCAAGTATTTTTCCTAATCTCCATTTGAGCTGAGAGCAGAGGTCTGAGTGATTTCAGGCGCTCTTGAGTATTCCGGCGCCTTTCTGGCCTGCCAGGAGCGATTCGCGACTGTCCTTGACATCTTTTCGACTTTCCCGTGCTTTGTGAAGACTATTTCTCACCCCATCCTTGCCATGACTACTTACCATGGGCAAGAAAAGACCGGGGCGGGGCCATGGGAAATTATGAACTGTGAGGAATTCCGTCAATCTTGAGAATGAAGAACCAAAAGCGAAGCTTCAGCTTGCTCTTGCCAAATGGCTATGCAGCATTATAAATTATGAGATGATCCTTGCGGAGGGAGAAGGAATATGACTAAGGTCGGTCGAAATGAGCCGTGTCCTTGCGGGAGCGGGAAAAAATACAAGCATTGCTGTTTGGAAAGGGATCAGAAGAAGTCGACGCCGATCCAGCTCGATGAAAAAGGCATGCATTTTATTCGGCAGGCTACTGAAAAAGAATTTCTTAAAATGCAAGGTTGGGAAATTTCCAGAGCCCAGGAGCTGGTTTACGAAGGCTGGGAAGCAATGGCTTACGACGCACGCGAAGCCAAGAAAATTTTTGAGAGAGCCATCAAGCTCGACCCGGGTTTACCTGATGCTTATAATGGCCTGGCCGAAGTCGCGATATTAAGGCGGAATTTCAGCGCCGCCGAAGAACATTATCGGCAGGCCTATGAAAAGGCGAGAGCGAGACTGGGAACTGAAGACGAAAAAGCCTTTGCCTGGTGGTTAGACCTTGAGACACGACCGTATATGAGAGCCCGGAAAGGGTTGGGGCTGCTTCTTCTTGAGATGAGGAGATACGATGAAGCCATCGTTGAGTTTAAAGAACTCCTCAAACGCAACCCGAACGATAATCAGGGGGTACGCTATCTCATCGCACCGGCTTTTCTTTTAAAAGGCGATGGCCAGGCCGCCCTGGAGGAGTTTGAATGGTATAGGCGCCATTATGCAAAAGATATTCCCGACCCCCATTACCTCCTTAACTGGGGGCTTGCCCTGTTTATGGCCGGGCGATACGAGCAATCCGCCGAAAAATTTCGCTCCACAATCTTCGCCAATCCCTATCTCATCCCCCTCATTCTGGATGAAGAGCCAGAGGAATTGCCGATTTGGCACTCAACTAACCTGATGGAAATGGACTATGCGTATGATTATTTTTGCTGGTTCGCCGAGCTCTGGGTAGGAAAAGGAGAGGCCCTTCGCTTCCTGGAGTTTATTTGGAAGGATGATGAAATCCAAAAGGATTATATAGAATGGGTTGAGCTGCGGAAAAAGCTAAATTCGCTGAAAGAGGTAAGAAAAAGAACTCGCGTTCTCAAGCATATCCGAAAGGTCGAAAAAAGAAAGCCTTCGCCGAGGTTTCTCGGAAGGTTGGGTGAATTCCTTGTCCAGTAGCGCGAGTCTACTTTTGGCTCTTATCTCATCCAATGATTCCGGCCACCTGTCCCCATAAAGGGCCAAAGAGTGGCTGCCTTCCTTTTCCCCAAAGAGCTAAGGGCGGATGGAGAGCTGAATCTTAAAAACACCGCGTTCCTGAAGCGGCACGAACCGGCTGAGCGGGTCATGGCGCCGCTCCCAGTTCTTGTTGTAGACGAGGTAGATGACATTTCCCGGCCTGATCTCCCAGCGGAAGCGGCAGTTGATACCCAGCTCCCTGGAGACATCGTCGTACTGAAAATAGTTCATCAGGCCGACCCGGGGCGAGAGGAAAAAATCAGCCTTGATTTGATAGACGTTCTCGTCAAACTGACCCTGAGGAATGTTGCCGCGGACCAAGTCGACCTCGACTTCGAGCGTCGCATATCCCCGCCACTTGAAGGTCAATCCCAGCTCCGTCTGGTGGAGACGGCCGGAGTAGAACTGGCCGAAGCTGTGTTCGACGTCAAAACTGACGGAACGGTGGGAAGCCGAACGGAACTCGGCGGAATAGTTAGTGAAATTATAGCCACCTTGGGGAATGATGACGCCTTCCGACACTTCGAAGTCATAAGGCAGGACATCGCGGTTGTGGGTGATGCCGAATTCAACGTGCTCACCGCTTTCGGTCTGAAAGCTGAGCGGGCTCGCCGAAATGCGCCGTGTCTCCAGGCTGCCCTTGAGGTCCCAGTAGAAGCTGGAACGCAGCTCGTAAAAAAATTGCCGGATGAGCCGGCCGACGAAGCCCTTCTCCGGTCGGGGCATGTAGTTGAGCCCGAAAGAATAAGCCTGGACATTTTTCCGGGGAAGAAAGCCGAGGCCAGGATTGAGCGCGTCCCCATAATAAGAATAGCTCGTGACTATATCCCACAGGTCATTGGGATAATCAATCTTGAACCCGAATCCGTGGTGGCGGCCAGTCCGAATTTCATTCCAGTTATGGACATACCAGCCGCCGACGAGCAAATTCTGATTCCCCCGAAAGCGCGATGTCTGATAAATCAGGTCAAAACCGGCCAGCGTGTTCCTTTCGCCCGTCGGACTTCCGGAGGTAAAAATGGCCCCGACTTTGCTTTCGGACAGGATGTTCTGGTAGACTCGGCCGGCGAAAAAATTTTGCGAGGAGAGGGTGTTGAACTTCTCGGTCATGACATCCAGCAAGGCCAGGTTGGTGCCGCCGAGCCGGCCGAAGACCTTCATGCCGAAAACAACGGGGATCTGGTTGCCCAGGTAAAGGCCGATCCTCCGGCTGAAAAAGGGAGCGAAGCTCTCTGATCTTGTTGTCCCGAAATTGAATATCTCGGAGCCCTCAAGGAAAAATGTCCTCTTCTCAGGGAAATAGAGCGGGAATCGGGTCAGGTTGACCCGGCGCTCATCCACCTCTGTCTCAGCGAAATCGGTGTTGTAGCTGAAAGCACCGACGAAATTAGGAGTGAAGTTCTTGTAGATATCGAACCCGCCGTCCCACTGGTAGGATGCGCTCCCCGGAACGAGATGGTTCTGGAGCGCTCTCGTCGTTCCGTAGGGCCTAAAGGTGATTCCTGTTCCGAGCCTGAGGTCGTGGAGTCCCTCGAGCGGGGCAGCCTCGGCGGCGTTATTGAAGAAATTATCCTTCTTCACTGCGGAGAGGCGGATGGTCTCCTGTTTGCGGGGGATGTAGCGCTCGACGTTGAGGCCCCAGTGCGGCAGACCCGGCTTGAAGGAGATCGTCTTGAAGGGAATCTTGATTTCGCAGCTCCAGCCGTCTCGCTGGATCTTGCTCCGGGCATCCCAGATTCCGTCCCAGTTGAGGCTGGCATGCTCGCCGAAGGCCAGGCCTTCGCTCCGGGCACCGCAGGCGTTGACTAAGAAGATGTAGGCATTTCGCCTATCAAGGAATGGGTCGAGGAGGACCTTGATCGTGTCGTCATCTTCTCCCTCGTCGGCCGCATCGTGGGCCATGGTATTGGCGCATACCCTGTCGGATTGGCTATCAAAACAGAAAATGCCGAGGTAAAGATTGGCGTCATCGTAGAGGATGCGGAGCTCGGTCTTCTCGGTCGGGTCGCCCTCCCGGGGGAAGACCATCCGAAAATCCGTAAATGGGATGGCCTGAGCCCAAACGGTATCTTCGAGGCTCCCGTCGAGCACCGGCCCGCACTCTACCCGGATGGCCTTGAGGACGGGCGGCTCGCCGAAAGCTGCTGTGGAAAAAAAGAAAAGCGATAAGATAAAAGAAAGAGAGAACCACCCGGGTGGCCGCTTCTTCTCCCTCCTGCGCATGGCACCAATCATACCACAAATACCGATGGATTTCTGGTATGATAAGGGCCTATGGCCAGCAATAAGAATTCTCTTTTCTTCTTTCTTCGTTGTGATAATGAGCGAGCTATTCACTATCAAGCCTGAAGAAATTGGGTAAATGTGAAATTGGGTAAATGAGTAAACTGTCCCCAATTTTGATTTGGCTGGTGATGCGCGGGATGTCATTTTCTCCATCTCCACTTTGCTCGCAGACGCTCGACTTCCAGGGGCTCCTCTCCGGATGGGGAGCGGTTTCAGCCGAAAAATCGACCCCCTCCCAGCTTGGGTTTCGGTGGCTGCCAGCCTTCTCCCTAAAGAAAACCATCCGCGGCGAAAGCCTTCTCGACGCTGAATTATCCCTGAATGCGTGGGCAACAGCCGACGTCCACAGCTCCGAGGACATCCGCTCCCGGGGCAGAATCAAGCTCTATCGAGTCCAGGCCCGGTTTTCCTCGCCCCGGTTAGAGGCCCGGCTGGGCCTTCAAAAAATTAGCTTAGGCTCGGCCGCCTTCCTCCGGCCGCTCATGTGGTTTGACCGCCTCGACCCCAGAGACCCGCTCCAGTTAACTGACGGTGTTTCCGGCCTCCTCCTCCGCGCCTACTTCCTCAACAACGCCAACATCTGGCTGTGGGGGCTCTACGGCAATGAGGACCCTAAAGGATGGGAAACCCTCTCGACCGCTCCAAAACGGCCGGAGTTCGGCGGCCGCGTCCAGACGCCCCTCGGCAAGGGCGAGCTGGCCTTCTCTTTTCATCACCGGAGGGCCAAGATAGAAGCACAGCCGCGGGTGATTCCCGAGAACCGTTACGGCCTGGACGGCAAATGGGATTTGGGCGTGGGCGTCTGGTTTGAGGCTTCGTTCATTCCTCAGGAAGACGAGAGTCTACTCTGTCCGCGGCAAAGGGCACTGACCATCGGCCTCGATTATACCTTCGACATCGGGAACGGCCTTCATGTCCTCGGCGAATACTTCGAGTTAACATCAGGGAAAAGCAGGGGCGCTGCGGCCGACGAGAGCGTCGCCGGAAGTAGCGACACTACCCGCCGCGACACCTTCCGCTTTGCCGCCATCTCTCTTTCCTACTCCCTCGGGCTTGTCGACAACCTGAGCGGAATCGTCTATTATGACAGGGAAAACCGTGACGCTTACACTTTCTTCCGCTGGCAGAGGACGTACGACCGCTGGAACTTCCACCTCATGGCTTTCTGGAATCCCGAGCGTTTTCGAATCTACAGGACTGAAGAAACGGACGCCAACCTCTTGGCCGGCAAAGGCATTCAGGTGATGGTTGTCTTCCACTACTGACAGGAGAGCCAGCGATGGAAAATTCGGTTTTGATCCAGACCCGAGACCTCGTCAAAATCTACCCCATGGGAAGGCACGAGCTCATCGCCCTCAACAACGTCAACCTCGACTTCAAGAAGGGCGAGTTCGCTGGCCTCGTCGGTCCGAGCGGCTCCGGAAAGACAACCCTCCTCAACATCATCGGTTCTCTCGACGCGCCTACGCGGGGAAGCGCCATCGTCATGGGCAAGCGTGTCGAGGCGCTCACGGCCCGACAGGCTGCTCGCCTCCGCAACGAACACATCGGGTTCATCTTCCAGACCTTTAACCTCTTTCCCGTGTACACGGTTTTTGAAAACGTCGAGTTCCCCCTCCTCCTTCTCGGGCTTTCGGCGGCGGAGAGGCGACGCCGGGTCATGGAAGCTCTGGAGTGGGTCAGGCTGGCCGACCGGGCCAAATCCCGGCCGGCCCAGCTTTCGGGAGGGCAGTCGCAGCGGGTGGCCATCGCCCGAGCCATCGTCAAGAAGCCGGCCATCATTCTGGCTGACGAGCCAACGGCCAACCTCGACGCCGAAAACTCTTACAACATCCTCGAAATCATGGAAGAGCTCAACCGGGAGATGGGGACAACGTTTATCTTCGCCACCCACGACGAGAAAGTCATCAGCTACCTCCGCCGCAAGATTACCCTTTTTGACGGCCGGGTGGCCCAGGACGAAATCATGACGCCGGGGCGACGACCGGAAGGATGAAATGAGAGTCCTTTTCAAGCTGGCCCTGCGCAACTTGCTCGGCGCCGGGCTTCGCACCTGGCTTAACGTCATCGTTCTTTCGTTCGCCTTCGTCGTCATCATCTGGACGCAGGGCCTTTACCGCGGCATGAGCCGCCAGGCGATCCGGGCACTCACCGACGCCGAGTACGGCGGCGGCCAGTACTGGCACGAAAAATACGACCCTTTCAACCCCTTGACGCTCGACGAGGCTCACGGTCCGGTGCCCGAGCCGCTGGCCAGGCTCATCGAAAAAGGAGGGGCGACGGCTGTCCTCGTCATCCAGGGGACCCTCTACCCGCAGGGCCGGTTCGTGCCCGTCCTCATCAAGGGAATCGACCCGGACCAGCATGTTCTCATCTTCCCCTCGTCGTTCCTCAAAGCGGGAGAAGAAGAGGTACCGGCCATCATCGGAAGCCGCATGGCCAAAGCCAGCGGGCTCAAGGTGGGCGATACAGTGACCCTGCGCTGGCGCGACGCGCGGGGGGCGTTCGACGCCCGCGATATCCGCATCGTCCAGGTCTTGCGGACGACTGTCCAGTCCATCGACGTCGGGCAGGTCTGGGTTTCGCTCCCTACTCTCCGCGCGCTGGCCGGAATGGAGGGCGAGGCAACGCTCGTCACCCTGGCCAAAGGAACTCCTTTCCCCGGCCAAGTGGCGGGCTGGCCTTTTGTCGGCCTGGACGTTCTCCTTCAGGATATCTACGGCGTCGTCCGGAGCAAGACGCTCGGCGCGACCATCCTCTATGTTGTCCTCCTCCTGCTGGCCATGCTGGCCATCTTCGACACCCAGGTCCTTTCCATCTGGCGGAGGCGCAAGGAAATGGGGACGCTCATGGCCCTCGGCATGACCCGAGCCAAAATCATCCAGATCTTTACCCTCGAGGGCGCCCTTCACGGGGTTCTAGCGGCCATCGTCGCAGCCATCTACGGCATTCCCTTCCTGACCATTTTCGCGCGGACTGGCTGGGCGATGCCTGAAGCTGTCGACAGCTACGGTCTGGCCATCGGCGAGAGGATTTTCCCTGTTTACACCGCCGGCCTCATCGTCGGGACGACCGTCCTCGTCATGCTGGTGACGACCATCGTCAGTTTCCTTCCGACCCGAAAAATCGCCAAGCTCAAGCCGACCGAAGCACTGCGGGGGAGGATAACGTGATCGAGTTCCTCTTCAAGGGGATTGTCCGCGATCGGTCGCGGAGCCTCTTTCCTTTCCTGACGGTGGCGGTGGGCGTGATGCTCACCGTTTTCCTCTATAGCTATATCAAGGGACTCGAGAATGATTTTGTGGAATCGAGCGCTCGCTTTTCGACGGGCCACGTGAAAATCATGTCCCGGGCCTATGCGGCCGAAGCCGAGCAGTTTCCCAACGACCTGGCCTATGTCGGCATCGAAGCGCTCGTCGATGAGCTCCGCCGCGAGTTCCCCGACATGCTGTGGACGCCGCGCATCCGATTTGCCGGGCTTCTCGACATCCCGGACGAAGCCGGCGAGACGCGGGCCCAGGGGGTGGTGGTGGGGCTGGCGCTTGACCTCTTCGGGAGAGAAAGCCCGGAATGGAGGATCCTGGACATCGGCCCAGCGGTTATCGAGGGCCGCGCACCGCAAGGACCCGGCGAAATCCTCATCAGCGCGGATTTGGCCAAAACGCTCGATGTCCGGCCCGGCGACACGGCGAGCCTCATCAGCTCGACCATGCACGGCAGCATGGCCATGGCCAATTTCAAGGTGACCGGCACGCTCCGCTTTGGCGTCACGGCCATGGACCGGGGAGCAGTCGTGGCCGATATCAGGGATATCCAGCACGCTCTTGATATGGACGACGCGGCCGGCGAAATCCTGGGGTTTTACAGGGATTTCCTCTATCGGGAGAGAGAAGCCGAGGTCCTGGCAGCGCGGTTTAACGCCCGCTACGAAGGACAAACGCAAGAGGGCACCAGCGAATTCCTGCCCGTCATGGTGACGCTCAAGAGCCAGAGCGGGCTGGCCGACTTGCTGGCCATGATGAGGATTTTCTCGATGGCGGTCGTTCTCGTTTTCGTGGTGGCGATGTCGATTGTGCTCTGGAACGCCGGGCTCATGGGCTCGCTCCGGAGATACGGCGAAATCGGCATTCGGCTGGCCATGGGCGAGGATAAAGGCCATCTTTACCGCTCGCTCATCGCTGAATCCATGGTCATCGCCGTCTTCGGCACGGTGGCCGGCACGGCCGTGGGCCTCGCCATCTCCTACTTCATCCAGGCCCACGGGATTGACATCAGCTCGCTCATGAAAAGCTCGTCGCTGATGTTTTCCAACGTCCTCCGCACTCAGGTGACGCCGGTGAGCTTTGTCATCGGGTTTCTGCCCGGCCTCGGCGCCACGTTTCTCGGTACGGCCATCTCCGGAATCGGCATCTACCGCCGAAAAACCTCGACGTTGATGAAGGAATTCGAAGGATGAGACGAATAACTGCTCTCCTGGGGCTGGCCGCATGGGGATGGGCGAGTTGGCTGCTCGCGGCGTGGTCGAAGGGAGCGCAACAGACCCCCTTAGCCGAATGGATTCTCCATCGCGTCGATGAGAACATCGTCTCCGGGAACAAAATTGTCACCTCCAGGATGGTCATCCACGGCCGCCGCGGCAGCCGCTCGGTTGAGGCGAAATCCTGGATCCAGGGCGAGGACAAGGCCTTCACCGAGTACCTGGCGCCGCCGCGCGAGCGGGGAACCAAGATGCTAAAACTCGGCGACCAGTTGTGGACCTACTCACCCTCGACCGACCGGACTATCCTCATCTCCGGACACATGCTCCGCCAGTCGGTTATGGGCTCGGACCTCTCTTACGAGGACATGATGGAAGACCGGCGGCTGCTGAGCACCTATGAAGCAACAGTCGTCGGCGAAGAAACGGTCCTTGACGCCCCGTGCTGGGTACTCGAGCTCAAGGCGAGAACACCGGATGTTGCCTACCCGTCGCGAAAAATCTGGGTTGATAAGACGCGCTTCGTCGTCCTCCGTGAAGAGCGCTACGCTCGGAGCGGCATGCTCCTTAAGACAACCGAAGTGAAAAGCGTCGTGCGCATCCAGGGCCGCTTCGTTCCCGAGCGGGTCATCTTCAAGGATGTCCTCAAGGCGGGCGAGGGGACGGAGTTCATCGTCGACGCCATCGAGTTCGACACTCCGATCCCCGACTACCTCTTCACCAAAGCCTCCCTCCGCAAATAACTCTTCATTTTGTTGACCCCATTCTTATTCCCGGCAAAATGTGCGGGCTTTCTGCTTAGGAAAAGAGAAGAAAAGCCCTCAAGGAAAATGCAGCGCGGGCTCATTTTTCGAAGAGAGAGGAGGACGCGAGGACGGACCGCAAGGACGGACGGGTATAGAGGAGGCAGGACCCATTCTTTTCATGGAATCCAAGATGTCTGATGTTTGGTTGACTATCCGCCTGTAAAATGATAAAATTATATTATTCTTATAGATTCTATAAAAATAGTATAAATTAGACTGAAATCTGATAAAGGAGATAAACCTATGACCAGGAAAACGCCAAGAGACAGGTTTTTCGGAAAATTAGCCGTTTTTTGCTTCATCATCGCCAGCGCTAACCTTCTCCTCATCGCTGCTTATATCCGGAGCGATTCTTCCGCCTCTCCTCAGATGACTGCGCCGGAAGAAAAGCCTCCAGTTCCACCCTTTCCGCTCCCTGGACCGGGCAAGAAATGCCCCATCAACGAAAAAACCTACTTCATCTATGAATTCAGTGAAAAACCCAAGCTGGGGACCGTCATCCTCAAGATCCAGGTTTATGACCAGGAGGACCGCCAGCTCACCCATTTCACCATCAAAGGCCGCTCCGATATGCCGTCCATGCGCGGGGCTCATGATTCGGGCGAGCAGGAGTTCCAGCTCAACAAGTATGGAAACTACCTTTTGCCCATCCACATCGTCATGCCCGGCGAATGGGAAGTCCAGCTCACCTTCTATGAGGGTGAAAAGCCTGTCTTCGCCGGCAACTTCAAGTTCCATGTCTAAGGTTAAAAAAGGGACCTGGCTTGGCCTCTTCGCCTTTGGCTTTACTCCAGCCCTCGCTTTCTCCTCGAGCTACCTTCTTTATTTCGAAGCGCAGGGAATTGCTGGCTACGGGACGGCTTCCCGAAACATTATTTTCTACTCTATCGACCTCATGGAAGCCATGCAGAAGCCGAGCCTCGGGTTCGACCTTATCCAGAAGTTTTCGGGCAAAAGGGGCGATGTGGTCACGCTGGCTGTTCAGGCTCGCCTCGCTTTCAACGCCGAGGGAGAAAAAACTTTAGAACCACAGCTCTACAATGCCTATGTCCGGTTGAAAACAAAGCCAGCCGATATCTGGGTCGGGCACAATCGCCCGAAATTTGGCCTTGCCTCTTCTCTGGATAGCCATTCGCTCCTTCTCCAGCCTCTCTCCATGAACGGCTTCGGATTTGACCGGGACTGGGGATTGGGCGCGGAGCGCGATTTTTCCTGGGGTAACGCGGGGTTGTCCTTGACCACCGGGTCGGGCATGGCCCTCCGGCTCCGTCGCTCCTATTTTTTAGCCGGTCGGACCGCCTTCGGTGTGCTCAGCCGCGACAATTTCAGCCTCGGGCTTTCGGCCGGATACGGCCGGCTCCTCGAGGTCATGGGATACCATATCCTTTCCGAGGAGCCGCTGCGGTTCCTCATGGTCGGCTTCGATTTAACATGGCTATGGAATAACTGGGAAAATCGGGTCGAACTCCTGGCTGGTGAGCGCAACGGAGAGAGCTCAGCTGCGTTCTTCTGGCGGCTTGGCCTTAGCCTCCTCGAGGAAAGCCGGCTCAAGGTCGAACTCCAGCCTGTAGTCTATAAAGCAGACCACCAAATCCTGGGTCACTTCTCGGTAGGGGTGGCCTATCTTCTCAGTCCAGACTGGACACTGCGCTTTATGACCCAGCGCGACAGAGAAAGGCGGGAGACGCGGTTCGTTTTCCAGGTTTATTATTACAAAGGAATCCGGTTCTGATGGAAAGGAAAGCCCTGGCCCATCACGGCGAAATTGTCCAGATTTCAGGAAAGAGCTGCTTTTCAGGAGCTTCTCCGTCCATCATCATTGCCCTCATCATAGTCCTGGCTCTTCTTTCAAGCCCTGTTCTGGCTGCTGTCGGCTGTGACCTCAACGACCCAGACCGCGATGTCAAGCGCCTCTTTCCCGAATCGACGGGATACAAAACGGTCTATGTCTCCATCGCCGAGAAAGGCGGCCCATCTCTTCTTCAGAAAATCGAGGCGCGCCTGGGGGATCGATTTCGTGGGCTTTACGAAACAGCCGATGTTCCTTACACCATGTATCAAGTTTTCAAAGACAGCGACCTCATCGGCTACATCCACGGCGTCAACCAGAAAGGTCAGTACGGCGGCATCCAGGTCTTCCTGGCCCTCGACCTCGAGGGCAACATCCGGGCCTTCTACTTCCAGAAGCTAACGAACCAGCATGCCCGGGCCCTCCGGGATCCGGGGTTCGGGCGCCAGTTTGTCGGGCTTAACCTGAAAGATTTCTACGCCTACGATGTCCTGACCGGCGAGGTCCGGGGCGAAAGCCGGGTGGCGGCCATCAAGAATCCCGCTCCGCAGGCGGAGCCAGATTTCCGGGCCGCCCTGCGAGCAACCAAAAAGAACCTCATCCTTGTCGACGAATTTCTCCTGGGAAACAAATACCTGAAGTATTTCACTTCAGGATGAGGAGCTTCAATGGCAAAGAAGAAGAAAATCAGTGTTTCTGAAGTTGCCTATAAGAACCTTCTCCGCAAAAAAACGCGGACCTTGCTCACCATCCTGGGCATTGGGCTTTCGGCCTGGGTCCTTACCAGCCTCTTCGGGTTTAATCGCGGCTATGAGGCGGCACTCAACAAAGACATCGACAACATGGGGTTCCAGGTGCTGCTGACGGCCAAGGGCTGTCCCTACGAGGCGGCGACTCTCATGCTCAAGGGCGGCACAGGCCTCCGCTACATGAAAGAGTCGGTCCTCGACGATATCCTCCAGCATCCCGAGGTCGAAAAGGTGACGCCCATGGTCATGGCGGCGGTCTTCGACCCGAACAAGGGGGAAAGCGGCGGCATGAGCGCCTATCTTGGCGTCGACCCGACCACCTATCCGGGCATGAAATCGTTCCTCAAATTCAAGCAGGGCGGCTGGTTCACCGAAGCCGAGGCTTTGGAAGCTGTCCTGGGCTATGAAGTCGCCGAGCTCGAGCAGCGGGAAGTGGGCGACAAGATGCTCATCTCGGAGAAAAACGTCGAGCTTTCGGTCGTGGGCGTGCTCCTGCGATCAGGCACCCAGGACGATGGGACGGTCTTCCTCCCCTTCCGGACCGTTCAGAGGCTTTTCCAAAAGGAAGGTCTCGTCACCGCCGTCGGCATCAAGGTCAAAAGGAACGCCAATATCACAGAGCTCGAAAACAAGCTCTACGATTTGCCCGATGTCCAGGTCGTCTCTATGGCTCAGGTTAAGGAGACAATCATGAGCCTTGTCTCGACAGCCAGAATGATGGTCTTCTCTATCGCCATTATTGCCATCCTCATTGCCATGCTGGGCGTGGTCAACACAATCCTCATGTCCGTCTTCGAACGCTTCCAGGAAATCGGCATCCTCAAGAGCATGGGTGCCATGCCCTGGGATGTCTTTCGGATGATCTGGACAGAAACCGTCATCCTCTGTGTGCTCGGGGGTGGACTCGGCATTAGCTTTTCCCTGGCCCTCTCGCGGCTCACCGACTTCCTCATCCGCCGGCTCCTGCCCTATAC
>CAYUKK010000187.1:0-38040 GCA_964445305.1 uncultured Eubacteriales bacterium | reverse complement strand
TTTTTCCCTTTATCTTCAAAGCGAGCGCTACACCATCCTCGACCATTCTTTCCGCTTCGACGCTCTCTTCTTCCTGCTCTGGGCTCTTATCTCGGCTGTCGCTCTTTTGGCCTGGGTTGGCGTGGCTCGTCTGGAAGGACGGGTCTTTAAAGCGCCGCCGGCATCGCGGCTCGGGAAAGGATTCCTGGCCTCCCTTCCTTTAAGCCTGTTCCTTCTCACTCCTTTTCTCCTGCGTTTTTATACGACAAGAACCGATTTGCAACTCAGGCTTCGGCTCCTGGCTGTTTTTATTCTCCTCGCCATCGGCGTCCTCAAGCTTTCCGAATTGCTCCGTCTCCGTGAAGAAAAATTTCCTTTCTTTCATCGTCTCGAAACGCGTTTCTTCTCTCTCCCGCTTCGCCGCCAGCTTGGCCTTCTTTTTCTGGCCGCCTTTTTGGTTTACCTGGCCGCCGCCGCCCTTCTTGTGGTCGAGGGTGTCTCTTTTACGGGCGATGAACCTTTCTACCTCATGACCACCCACAGCTTGCTCAGAGACGGCGACATCAACCTGGCGAACAATTACGCCAATCAGGATTACTTCTCCTTCTACTCCAAGAAAGAGCACCCCCGCTTGAGGCTTTGGCCCTACGGCCGCTATGGCCGAAAGGGCAAAGATTATATCTATCCGATTAACCTCCCCGGTATATCTGTGCTCATGCTCCCTTTTTACTGGCTAAGCCAGCTCGTCTCGGGCCGATGGCTGACCTTCCTCCTGAAAATAAGCCTCTCGCCCTGGGCCGTCCTCCTCGGACTCCAGATTTATCTTTACGGGATAGAGCTGTGGGGAAGGAAAAACCTCGCCCTCGGTTTATGGGCTCTTTATTCTTTTAGCTCGCCCATCCTCTTCTACGCCGTCCACCTCTACCCGGAAGTGCCGATCGCCCTTTTTTCCGTCTATATTTTTAGAAAAATCAGTCACGGCCAACTTCTCTCCAGCGGCCAGCTTCTTTTCCTCGGCTTCCTCCTCGGTCTCTTTCCCTGGTTCGGGCTCAAGTACACCTTCCTATTCTGGCCCCTCCTCCTCATAGCGATTTATTTCCTCCTCCAAGAGCACAAGGCTGGAAAGAGAACCTGCATCTTCCTGGCCCTTCCCCTGTTCTCGACGGCTCTTTTTTATTTTTTCATCTACACTCTCTACGGCACCTTCTCACCCGTGGCCGTCTACGAAGGAGTGATGACACCGGAGCGGGCTGAAGCTTTCAAGCAGGCAGTTCTCCAGATTCCCCTTCGCGCCCGCGTCGATGCTTTCCTCGATTATTTTCTCGACCAGCGGGATGGCCTTCTTCTTTATTCGCCCTTTTATATTTTCTCTTTTCTCGGGCTCATTGAAGTTTTCCGGCGGCGGAGGCGGGATTTCTGGTGTTTCCTCCTCATCTGCTTCCCCTACCTCCTCAATTATGCTTTTTTCACCCACCGCCAGGGGGCTTCGCCCCAGGGCCGCGTCCTGGCCCCCCTCTCTTGGGTCGCTGCTATCTCCCTCGGCTATTTCCTCGTCCATAACCGCCGGAAGATTTTTTCTTTTCTCTTCGCGGTGGCGGCGGCGGCAAGCTTTCTCACGGCAGCTCTTCTCCTTGCCCATCCATCCTTCCTCTACCAGCCGACAACCCACGAGTTTACCTCACGGCCGGCCGACCTGTTTGTCCATCTGAGCAACCTCCACTTCTTACTCCCGCCCTTCCTTCCCTCTTTCATCAAGGTCGATAATACCCGCTACTGGCCGAATTATATCTGGTTATTAGCCCTTACTTTATTTATAGTCATTTATGCGGTATCGCGGCGGCCAAGACTGCTGGCCCGGTGGGTGCCCGCCGCTTTTCTCAGCGGCGCCCTCTTAGCGAGCTTCTTCCTCTGGGCGCTTTACCCGAGAGCTCCCCTCTATCCTTCCAAGACCATCCGCTATTCCAATCAGAAAGCACTCGGATTTTATACTTTTCCGATCGGAAAAGGGGCAATTCTAAAGGAAAGCGGCGATTTCTACCTCCATATCGAAAGAAACTATAAGCTTATTTTCGGCTCGAGAACCCAGCTAGAGGGAATCAAGCTCGTCTTCGGCTCGACCAAAGGCGATTACACCATCGAAGCCAGCCTCTTTGATTTGCCCATCCTCGAGGCGAGAACAACGCATGAGACGAGGGAGTTTCTTCTCGAACCAGCTGCCTTTTATTTTCTCCGCAATCTTTTCCTTTACGAAATCAACCTTAAATTAGTCCACCACTCCTCGGAATCGATGCTTCTTGACCCCTATCTTTTCCAGATCATCCCCTTGTCGCGATGAAGCGCGGATAGGCATCGAGCTCAAGCACCACGCCTGCCTTTTTCTTGGCCTCGAGTTTAGCCAGGCCGAGAGACGCTATCATGGCGGCGTTGTCTGTGCAGAGCGACGGCGATGGGATAAAAGGCTGGATTCCGTTCGAGCGAGCCAGCTCTTCAAACCCGCGCCTCAGCCTCTTGTTCCGGGCCACACCCCCACAAAGGATGAGCGAGACGGGTCGATATTTCTCGGCGGCCCGATTCAAGTTTTCGAGGAGCGAGCCGACTACCGCTTCCTCGAAGCTGGCCAGAAAATCGGCCAGTTGAGGATGGCTGGCTGATATCCCTTCGTCCTCGACGGCGCGCAGGGCCGCGGTCTTGAGGCCGCTAAAGCTAAAATCAAGGCTCTCATCCTTCATTCTTGGACGAGCAAACAGAAACCTGGCCGCATCTCCGCTTGCCGCCGCTCTCTCGATAACCGGACCACCCGGGTAACCCAGGCCCAGGAACTTGGCGATTTTATCCAGAGCTTCGCCGGCGGCGTCGTCTCTCGTCCGGCCGAGGAGGCGAAAGTGGAGCCTTCTTTTGAGGAAAAAAAGCGAGGTGTGCCCGCCCGATACGACCAGAGCAATGGCCGGAAAAGGCAAGCCCGGGTTCTCAAGAAAAGCGGCCTCGATGTGGGCTTCGACATGGTCAACCCCAACGAGCGGCTTCTTAAAATAGTAGGCGAGGGCTTTGGCGAAGGAAAGGCCAACGAGGAGAGAACCGATGAGCCCGGGTCCCTGGGTGACCGCGAAGACGTCGATGTCCTCGAGCGGCGTTTCGGCTCGCCGTAGCGCATCGCCCACGACCGGGTTGATAGCGGCAAGGTGCTGACGGGAAGCCAGCTCGGGAACGACTCCGCCGTAGGGAGCGTGGACGGTGTCCTGGCTGAGAACCACACTGGCCAGAATGTGACGCTGACCGTCCAGCACAGCAGCCGCGGTCTCGTCACAGGAGGTCTCGATTCCAAGCACAAGGATATCTTTCATCCTGAGTTATTTTTCCTCTTCCAGCCAGCCAGGCTCTGACGGTATGGGGGTCGGGCTATACCCCTCTCGCTGACGATCGCCGTAATGAACTGGCCGGGGACAATGTCAAAGGCCGGGTTCTCCACCTTGACGGACGGCAAAGTGATGAGGCGGCCACCGGCCTGGCGGACTTCCTCGGCCGGTCGCTCCTCGATCGGGATTTCTACGCCTCTTCGCAGGGAGAAATCAAAGGTGCTCAGGGGCGCGGCGACATAAAAGGGGATACGATGGTGCCGGGCCAGGATGGCCAGGCTGTAGCTCCCGATTTTGTTGGCCGCATCGCCGTTTCGAGCAATCCTATCGGCGCCGATGATGACGAGCTGGATTTTTCCTTTCTTCATCAGCCAGCCGGCCATGCTGTCCGTGATCAACGTGTGGGCGATGCCCAGCCGCTCAAGCTCCCAGACGGTGAGTCGAGCGCCCTGGAGAAAGGGTCGCGTCTCATCGACGAAGACGTGCACTTTCTTTCCTTTTTCATGGGCTTTCCGGATGATGCCGATAGCCGTCCCATAGCCGGCTGTGGCCAGACCACCGGCATTGCAATGGGTGAGGATAGAATCGCCGTCCTTGACCAACCGCTGGCCATGCTGAGCGATTTTTTTGTTCCGGGCGATGTCCTCTTTTTCGATGGCCTGGGCTTCTCGCAGGAGCCTCCTCTTGAGCTGCGAAAGAGGCAAGCTCTTGTCTCTTTCAAAAACATCCCTCATTCTTTCCAGAGCCCAGAAGAGGTTCCGGGCTGTGGGCCGCGTCCGGTTCAGCCTCTCCAAAATAGCCGCGAATTTCTTTTCTATGTCCTCCCCGGGCCGGACGCTCCTGACCCCCAGGGCGATTCCGTAAGCCGCGGCCACGCCTATAGCTGGAGCACCCCGAATAACCATCTTCTCGATGGATTCGGCCACTTCTTCGTATTTCCGGCACTCGACATAAATTTCTTCAAACGGAAGGCGCCTCTGGTCCACCATGAGCACCTTCTCTTTTTTCCAGGCGATTGTCGGCAACATGACTCTTCCTTTAATCCCCTAATCTTTCTCCCTGAGCAAGGCTGAGCAGGGCGGCAAGGCGGCAGTCCCGACCACACCCGCAGCTCTCCTATTTAACTTCCAGCAGCGCAAGAAACGCCTCCTGCGGGATCTCGACCCGGCCGATGACGCGCATCCTCTTTTTCCCCGCCCGCTGCTTCTCCAGGAGCTTCATCTTCCTCGTGTAATCGCCGCCGTAGAGTTTAGCCAGAACATCCTTCCGGAATGGCTTGATGGTCTCCCGAGCGATGATGCGTTTGCCCAGGGCGGCCTGGAGGGAGACCTCGAACTGCTGGCGGGGAATGGCCCGGCGGAGCCTCTCGACGAGGGATTTTCCCGTGGCATAGGCTTTTTCCCGATGGACGATGAGCGAGAGGGCATCCACGGGCTCGCGGTTAACGAGGATATCCAGCCTAACCAGGGGCGCCTCGCGATAGCCGACGAATTCATAGTCCATCGAGGCATACCCCTGGGAGAGGGATTTCAACTGATTATAGAAATCGAAGACGACTTCACTCAGCGGGAGGACGTAGGTAAGGAGCACTCGCGCCGAGCTGGCGTACTCGAGCTTTTTCTGCTCGCCCCGCCGGCTCTCCAGGAGCTTCAGCACTGCGCCGAGGTAGCGGTCGGGAGTGAGGATGATGGCTTCGATCATCGGCTCCTCAATCTTCACGACCTCGGCCGGCGGTGGAAGCTCAGAAGGGTTGCGGACCTCCACAACCTCGCCGCCTTTCTTAACCACCCGGTAGGCAACGCTCGGCGCTGTCGTGACGAGGCTGAGACCGAACTCTCGCTCCAACCTTTCCTGGATGATTTCGCGGTGGAGGAGACCCAGAAACCCGGCCCGGAAGCCGAGCCCGAGCGCCGGCGAATTTTCGGGCTCGTAGTGGAACGAGGCATCGTTGAGCCGGAGCTTCTCCAGCGCCTCGCGCAGGTCCTCGATGCTGCTCTCGCCCGCCGGATAGAGGCCACAGAAGACCATCGGCTTGGCCTCCCGAAAGCCGGGCAGGGGGACAGCCGTTCGCCGCCCGCTCTCCGTCACCGTATCACCGATGCAGGCATGGCTGAGCTTCTTGATGCCGGCCATCATGTAGCCAACCTCGCCAGCGGAAAGCCTCTCCACCCGGACGGGCTTGGGCGTGAGATATCCCAGCTCCTCGACTTCGTAGACCGCTCGAGTCGACATGAGCTCGATTCTCGTCCCGATCCTCACGGTGCCATCGAAAACGCGGACGAGGACGACGACGCCGCGGTAGGAATCAAACCAGGAATCGAAGAGAAGCGCCCGGAGCGGCGCCGCTGGGTCACCCTGCGGGGGCGGAATCCTCTCGACGATGCTTTCCAGGACTTGAGAAATATTCACTCCTTTTTTGGCGCTGATGAGGATCGCTTCCTGGCGTGGCAAGCCGATGATATTCTCCATCTGTTCCAACGTTTGCTCCGGGTCGGCTTGGGGCAAATCGACCTTGTTGATGACGGGAACGAGGACAAGGTTATGCTGAAGGGCCAGGTAAGTGTTGGCTAGAGTCTGAGCCTCAACACCCTGGGAAGCGTCGATGACCAGGATAGCGCCTTCACAGGCAGCCAGGCTGCGTGAGACTTCGTAAGAGAAATCGACATGGCCGGGGGTATCGATGAGATTGAGGATATATTCCCGGCTTGGAGGTCGGACATAGCGGAGCCTGGCTGTCTGGGCCTTGATGGTGATGCCGCGCTCCCTTTCAAGCTCCATGGTGTCGAGGGTTTGCTCCTTGAGCTCGCGGGCCGGCAGGGCGCCGGTTATTTCAAGGAAGCGGTCGGCTAACGTCGACTTGCCATGGTCGATGTGGGCGATAATCGAAAAGTTACGGATGTTTTCCATCGGCAAAGTATGATGGCAGAATCCCCGCCCTCAGTCAAACAAGCTGCATTCTTATCTCATTGATTCAAAGGGCAGCTCTTTGTGCCCATCATGAAAATGGAGGACGAGGGGATGCTACCAGCTTCACTTCTTGCCTTGACTTTTTGGCGGGACTCGAGTACCTTTTGCCTGTAGCGTCGACATTCATCGCGCCTGTTGAGGCCGTGCCGCCATGGGCGCGCCTCAAAGGAGGTTTCTATGTTTCTATTTGGACCGGTCGGGCCCACGGAGCTACTCCTCATCCTCCTCATTGTCGTCATCATTTTCGGCGCCCGTCGCCTGCCTGAGCTCGGGAAATCCCTGGGCGAGGGCATCCGCAATTTCCGTAAATCCGTTAGCGGCAAGGATAAAGAAAGCGAACCCAACAAGCCCCAGCCTCCCGCCAAGGAAGAATGAGACGGACGCTCGAAAAGCTTGCTCACGAGCGCCAGGCTAAAGAAGAGGCGTTCAGGCAAAAGCTTGACGAGATAAGAAAAAAAATCCTAACTTTCCCCCCCTCCAAAAGATTTTTTTTCTCCAGGACCCCACCGCCCGAAAAGGCTTTTCTGGCCAGCCTTTTCACCGACTTCCTCGAGCTTTTGGAGCTGGAAAAAGACCTGGCTGACGCGCGGGACCGGGAATGGGATGCCCTGGGCAGCAACCATGTTGGCATGATTTTTAAGAGCCTGGAATGGCGCGTGGACAAGCTGGCCGCGGCCTATGAGGATGCGAGAGCCCTGATGAGGACTTTCCTCCGTCTCCGGGAGAAAATCGACAACCTCATCCAGACTCTCGAGCAAAGAGAAAAGCCGGAAAAACTGGTTATCCGGGAAATCCTTGAGCCCCTCGAGGATTGGCGTTATGCCGGGTTCGAGAATCGCTTTCGCGGCCGGGAAAGCGAGGTCAAAAAACAGCTGGAAGCTTATGTCTCCTATTTTCCCAAAGGTGGAAAGGTCGTTGATTTGGGTTGCGGCCGTGGCGAGTTCCTCGAGCTTCTCCGGGAGAACGGCATCGAGGCCGAGGGCGTCGACCTTAACAGCCAGATGGTCGAAGCCTGTCTCGAAAAGGGACTGCGCTGCGCCAAGGCGGATATGCTCGCCTGGCTGGCCAGCCGTGAGGACAGCTCTTTCGACGGAATTTTCTCCTCCCAGGTCATCGAGCATCTCGAGCCTCCTCGCTTGAAGGAGCTTGTCGAACTCTGTTTCAAAAAAATCAAACCGGGCGGGATTCTCATCCTCGAGACCATTAACCCCGCCTCGGTTTTTGCGCTTGTCGAAATCTATTATCTCGATATTTCTCACCAGCGGCCCATCCATCCCCGGGCCCTCCAGTTCCTCCTTGAGGCCGCTGGGTTCGAGAACGTGGAAATCAAGTACTCTTCAGCCCTGGAGAAAGAAAAGCTGAGAAGCCTTCCCGGCTCGGACGAGTTGACCGTCCGCCTTAACGAGAACATCGACCGGTTGAATGAACTCCTCTATGGACCGGCCAATTATGCTGCTATTTCGCGGCGAGGGTAGCCATGTCTCTCTTTGCTGGCTTTGACCTCGGAGGAACTCAAGTCAAGTTCGGACTCCTCGATGAAAAAAACAGGCTCATCTTCAAGGGCAAAGCCCCCACCCCGGCCCAGATGAACAGGCTCCTCGAGCTCTTTGGGCAGATCTGGGAAGGCCTCAAAAAAAGTCTGAAACAAAAAGTTCGAGCCGTCGGGTTTGGCATCCCCGGCATCTTCAGCCTGGCCGAGCAGAAAATCATCCAGTCGCCCAACCTTCCCGCCCTCAACCGCTTCGACCTTCGCCCCGCTCTGGCCCGAGTTATTGACGTTCCCTTCTGGGTCGATAACGACGCCAACATGGCTGCCTACGGCGAGTTCAAGGCCGGTGCGGGAAAGGGAATCCTCAACCTGGTCCATCTCACCCTCGGCACGGGTGTAGGCTCCGGGATCATCGTCGACGGAAAGCTCCTCCACGGCACCTGCGGATACGCGGCGGAGATGGGGCATATCGTCGTCAACCCGGAGGGGGAAAGGTGCAACTGCGGCTCGCGCGGCTGCCTGGAGACCGAGGCGGCGGCCGGCCCGATTATCCGCAACTACAGGCAGCTCACCAAATCCGACGAGGAGCTCACGGCCGAAGAAATTGCCCGCCGAGCCCGCCGGGGAGACAAGAAGGCCCGCCAGGCCTACGAGACTGCGGGCTATTACCTCGGCATCGGCCTTGGCTCAGTTATCAACCTCCTCAACCCCGAAAAAATCCTTATCGGCGGCGGCATCATGGAAAGCGGCGAGCTCATCCTTCCTCGAGCCGTTGAAGAGGCGCGGGCCAGGTCCTATCAGGCCTCTTTCGATTGCTGCTCCATCGAAAAGGCGAGCCTCGGTAATGACGCGGGTATCATCGGGGCGGCCTGCTGGGCGAGAGAGCAATTTTCGACCGAGCGTCGCTAATTTATCCATATTTTTGAATAAAAATCCAAATTTTTGTATTTCTTCATCAACGCATTTGGCCACTTGATATATATCTTTAATAAAATAAACAAATTATGTTTTGGCAGGTCGCCAACACAATTGGCATGAATCTTGCTTTTTAAAGGGTTGTTTTTCGGCTAAAATTAAACCTCATGAGGGTCGGGGGAGGAAGGCGAGACTTTTCCAAGACCGGGAACCGCTCCATCATTGGACATTTGCATTCAAGCAACGGGCAAGTTTTGAGCATTTTTTTCGAGGTATAACCACGGCTCATTACATTCGAAAGGAGGTGAAGCACGGAAAAAAGGGAAAAAAGGCGGTAAAAAAGAGAAAAAAGAAAGGAGGATGAATGAGCAAAAAAATTTCTAAGGTTTTCGTCGCCTTTGTCTTCGTCCTGGCGCTGGCGTCTCTGAGTTTCGGCCAGAGGCAAACGGGTTCGCTTTCGGGGAAAGTGGTCGATAAGGACGGCAACCCGCTTCCTGGAGCTACTGTTTCTATCTCGGGACCGGCGCTCATGGGTGTTTCGAGCTACGTCACCTCCGACACTGGCCTCTTCCGCTTCCCCTCTCTTCTTCCGGGAGAGTATGAAATCCGGGCCGAGATGCCAGGCTTCAAAACACTTATCCGCAAGGGCTTGATTGTCAGCGTCGGCAAGACAACTGAAGTCACTCTGGAGCTTGAGGTCGCCGCTGTCGAGGAAGAGATAACGGTCACCGCCGCCTCGCCCGTCGTCGACGTGGAGAGCTCCAAGGTCAGCGTCAACTACAGCGCCCAGTTCTTGGCGAGCATTCCCATGAACCGGGACCTCTACGACATCCAGAATTCCGTCCCCGGCGCAATCTCGGAAGGTGTGGAATATCGGCGGACCTCGTCCATCCTGGGCGGAACCGTGCGCAGCCAGCTCTACGCGCTCGACGGTGTTCCCCTTAACGACCCGGCGACTTTCTATTCCATGGCCAACATCAACGTCGACGTTTATGAGGAGATCGAGTTCGAAGTGGGCGCCCATCCGGCCGAAGTGGGCCAGACGGATTCAACCTACATCAACATCGTCTCCAAGAGCGGCGGCAACAGGTTTGCTGGAGGCGGCACCGTCTATTACATCGGCAAGAGTTTTAACCAGGACCTCTTCACCAAAGAACAAATCGATTCGCTGGGTGTCAACCCGCCCGAAAAATTCACAGAATCCAGGGACTTTTCGGCCAGCATCGGCGGGCCCATTATCCAGGATCGCCTTTGGTTCTTTCTTAACGGACGGCGGTACACGTGGGATAGGGCTAACCCCGGGAATGCCGAAATCCGCATGGCCAACTTGGGGCTTCCAACCGAGGGGCATTATGACTACAATCACCAGGAATGGATGGGCTTCGCCAAGCTGACCTTCCAGGCGACCAAAAATATCCGCTACATGGGCATGCTCCATTACAACCACATCTATGAGCCGGTTTATCAGAATAGCGGCGGTGGCGACACGGACATCTCCCAGACAGAAATCTGGGACCACGAAAATACTTACACGACCACCCACCAGGTGAACTGGGTCCTCGACCAGAATACTTTCCTGGATTTGCGTGGAACTTATGTCTGGCGTCACTTCCCGATCCCTTCACGAACCCAGAACGCACCCACCTATTACGACCGGGTCCAGAATGTTTACTGGGGCGCCTCTCCTTATAGCGATGATTACATCCGCAAGAAAATCCTCGCCTCGGCTTCCGTCACAAGGTTCGAGGATGATTTTCTCGGCGCCAGCCATGAGTTCAAAGCAGGCGCGGAGTTCGAGCAGTCGGAATACCATCGCGACTGGTGGAGAGGAAATCCCTATTATGCTTATTATTATGATTACAGCACAAACAACCGTTACTATTATTCGACCTCGGCTCGCCAGGGTCGCTTGCGCATCCGTTATTGCCCGCCCAAGAAAGGGATGTGGGACGTGCAGGACCATGTCCGCCGTTTCTCGGGCTATGCCCAGGATAGCATCACAACCGGAAGGCTGGCCTTAAACATCGGCCTCCGCATCGACTATTCCTTCCAGTATGAACCCGAGCAATCGCGGCCAGCGCTCCGTTACGACTCTGGACACCCCTTCATGAACCCTGCCCTTGCCCCCAACGCCCTCCTCGAAGCTCTCATCGCCCAGTGGCACAGCGAAATCGGGCCTGTTTCTCCGTGGGACCCCCTGACCACACCCTATAAGAAAGTGGTCGAGTTCTTGACTTTTTCACCAAGAATTGGCGTGGTCTATGACCTCTTCGGGGACGCCAAAACAGCCCTCAAACTTTCCTTTGCCCGGTATTTCGAGCCTGTCTGGTCGGCTAAATATAACGGCGGTCAAATTTTTGGCGCTGGCTCCATCGATAGCTATAGATGGAATGACCTCAACCGCAACAACATGATGGACCTTCCGCCGACGGATAGCTATACAATTAGCTCTTACCCGACTCAGGACCCCAACTACCGGTACTATCCTGAGGACCTTAAAGCCCCCTACATGGATGAAATCCTGGCCGGTGTCGAGCACGAGCTGGTCAAAGACTTCAAGCTCGGCCTCCAGTTCGTCTGGAAGCAAAATAAGAACATCGTCGAGGACATCGACCTCAACAACGGCTACGACCCCGATAAAAAGCTTCCCAACGGCGAGCCAGTCTGGATCCCCTTCACTTTCACCGACCCGGGCTGGGATGGGAAGTGGGGCACGTCAGATGACCAGCAGCTCACTGTCTATGGGTTGAATAAGAATGCCCCTGTGCCTACCTGGTTTGGGTCCAACCCGCCCGAAGCAAAAAGGAAGTATTGGGGCGTCGTCCTGACTTTTGATAAGCGGATGTCCAACCGCTGGCAGCTCAAGGGTTCCATCGTCTATAGCTCCTTTAAGGGCAACGCAGAAGCTACGTATGGGCCGACCGAAGGCGAAAGCGCCTTGTTCGACAACCCCAACACCCTCATCAACGCCTACGGGCCTCTCTGGTTTGACCGGCCTCTTCAGATCAAGGTCATGGGCACCTACATTCTTCCTTACAATTTCATCGTCAGCGCTTATATTGTCCACCAATCAGGCAGTCCGTGGGCCAGGACGATTGGCCGGGTCTACTTTCCCCCCGACATTGCCGCCCTGGTTCAATCGACTTACGTCGGAGTTAACGCCGAGACGCCGGGCGACCGGAGAAACCGCCCCTACACGAACCTGGACTTACGGGTGGAAAAATCCTTCTCCCTGGGTGGGGTGGCCAAACTCAACATCTACGCCGATGTTTTTAACCTGGCCGGGTATAGCGGCATCAACGTGAACGATAACCCGGCTCCTTACCTCCGCTTCGACAGACCACCTCTGGATCCTGCTGATTACCAGCCCGCTTCCACCTACAAGGTCATTACCAGTGTTTATGGCGTCCGGTCTTTCCGGCTGGGGGCGAGGGTAAGCTTCTGAGCAAAAACTGAGGGGGAGGGCGAAAAGCCCTCCCTCTTTTCCTTCTGTTGAAATTCGGGGGAGGAAAAAACAATTTGGGGACACCCATCATTCAAGGTAAGAACCTTTAATTTAAAAGGTAGGGAACCTTGAAAAATGGCGAGGAATTAGCGATTGAGGGAAGTAATCGCGAGTACCAAAAATCCAAAATTTTGGAGAAAATTCAATTTTTTGGAAATTGGGCAGCCATCAATAAATCTAAGTTATTGATATACCAGAAGTTAGCAAAAATATAATTTGGCACAAATTTTGCAATATAAAAAGGCAAATGAAACAAATGTTTAAAGATCACCCGTTAACTTATTAGTCTTTCCAGAATTTAAGCAAGGGAGGTGAGAATAGAGGGGAAAGGAAAAAAGAAAAAGGCTGAGGGTTTCTCCCGGTTGTCCGGGAGAAGGGGAAAAGGTTTTTAAAAGTTAAAGCAAGGAATTAGCAAAAAGGAGGGTCATTGAAAAAAACATCTAACTTTTTTGCTTTCCTTCTCTTCTTCGCCCTGATCACCTCTTCCGCTTTTTCCCAGCAGCAGACGGGCACCATCCGTGGTGTCATCACTGACCAGGATGGCAACCCCCTTCCCGGCGTCACAGTAACGGTTACGTCCGAGGCCATAATGGGCACCCAGTCCTACGTCTCGACGGAAACCGGCTCGTTCCGCTTCCCCGCTCTTCCACCCGGAACCTACAAGCTTACGGCTGAGATGACAGGCTTCAAGACCTATACCCGGGAGAACATCATCGTCCGCGTCGGGATGACGGTGACCATCGATTTCGCCATGGAAGTGGCGACGGTCGAAGAGGAGATCACGGTCACAGCCGCCTCGCCGGTTGTCGACGTCCAGTCGACAAAAATCTCCGTCGTCATGGACGGGGCGCTCCTCAAGAACCTGCCTCTGGCCAGGGACCTCTACGATATCATGACAGCTGCTCCCGGCGCTGTCTCCGAAGGGGTAACCTACCGGAGAACTTACGCCATTCACGGCTCGACGGTCCGGAGCAACACCACTGCCTTCGACGGCGTCAACATGAACGACCCGGTGGTCATGTACACCCTGACCAACATCAACTTTGACGTCATGGACGAGGTGGAATCCATCACCGCCGGCCATCCGGCTTCCGTGGGTTATACTGACGGCGCTTACGTCAACATCGTCACGAAGTCCGGCGGGAACAAGTTCTCCGGTGGCGTGGTAGCTTATTTGACCAACAAAGACATGGCCCAGCATCTCTGGACAGACGAGCAGGTCACCGCTCTCGGCGTCTCCAAGCCTGAGGTGAGCAAATCCTGGATCGACGGGTCGCTAACTTTCGGCGGCCCCATTGCCATCGACAAGCTCTGGTTCTTCACCAACGCTCGCTACATCAAGCAGGAAAGAATCACGAACTTTATCGGTCCTTATACGGACGCTCTCGGACAGACCCATAACCCCTACAACTGGACCCACGAAGAAAAGATGGGGTTCGTTAAGCTCACCGGCCAGCTCGGCCCCAAGATCAAGTTGATGGGCCTCTTTAACGTTGTCGACATTTACCGGCCGATGTACGAGGAGCCCGGTCCGAGGGTAATTTTCCAAGCAACGAGAATCTGGGACCACGAAAAAGGCTACACGGGGAACGCGGTCGTCAATTACATCCTCGACCAGAACACCTTCTTTGATTTCCGTTTTGGTTATGTCCATCGCTGGTTTCCAATTCCGATGCAAAAAGAAGCCCAAAATCTCCCTCGCGTCTATGATGCTGGAAGCCTTTATGGCTACATCACCACAGCTCGCTTCAACGAGACTTACCTCCGGAAGAGAATGCAGGTTGGGGCCTATTTTACCCGCTTCCAGGATAATCTTTTCGGTGGAAACCACGAGTTCAAGGGCGGCGTCGAGTACGAGAACACCTACGGTGACTGGGATTGGTGGCGCAAGGATAACCTGATCTGGTATATAGATAGTCGTTATCCGCCGAACAACTACTACTACGGGACCTACGGGCTGCTCTATTTTTACATCTGCGGACCAGAATCAGGCTCGAACAAGATTGTCGATAGGGGCGGAAGAATCGGCGCTTACATCCAGGATTCAGCCACTTTTGCCGAGAGGCTGACCGTCAACATCGGCGTCAGGTTCGACCGGTCGTGGGGCTGGAAGCCGGCCGTCAACAAAGCGGAGTCAGGAAATCCCCTTTCTGTCTGGATTGGCGATAACATCATCCGGCCTTATGTCGCCTCCCGATACCCGGCCGACTTCCCGCAGGGAATCAACCCCTGGGCGGCTTTGACCTCGCCGGAATGGAAGGGCATCATGTCCTGGAACGCGTTCTCGCCACGACTCGGCATCACCTATGACCTTTTCGGCGATGGCCGGACGGCGCTTAAATTCTCGGCCAACCGTTACACCGAATACCTGATGCTCCAGTATTTCTCGACACTCCATCCTTTCTACCCGCGCTCTTTTGGCCTCTACTGGTACGACGATAACGCCAACGGCAAGCCCGAGACCGTCGATCGCTATGTTCCTCTCCCGACAGACTACAGGCCCATGACGCTCGAGTACGCCAAGAAACGGCTTGACCCGAATACCAAGTCTCCATTGACCGACGAGTTCACGGCCGGAATCTGGCACGAGCTCTTCAAGAACTTCTCGCTCGGCCTGAACTTCATCTACAAGCAGAAGAAAAACATCCTCGAAGACGCCCTCTATTCCCCCGACCTCGATGCCTTCTGGTACCATATCGACCAGCCGACGGCTCAGCAGTACTGGATCCCCTTCACCACCACCATCCCGGGCACAGACAAGTACCCAGCCGAAACCATCACCTTCTACGTCCGGAAAAATTCGCCTCCTGCTCCCGAAACCTTCTATCGGCTGACCAACATCCCGGAGCTTGAACGTAAGTACTGGGCAGTTGAGCTCATCTTCAACAAGCGCATGTCCGAGGGCTGGCAGCTCGGCGGCTCCGTCGTTTACAGCAAGGCTTACGGCAACCTCGGCGGCTGGTATGGTGATAGCTGGGGCTGGTCGGGAGGGGCAGATACGCCCAATTACTTCATCAATGCTTATGGCCGACTGAATACCGACCGACCGCTTCAGATCAAACTCTACGGCACGGTCCAGCTTCCCTACCGGGTCTTCTTGAGCGGCTTCTACCAGTACATGGACGGCGGCTGGTGGGGAAGATACGCCACCATCCGGCCTCCGACAGCCTGGTGCACAGCCAACAACGCCTACCGAACTTACTATGGAGTTTACATCGAACCCGCCGATGCAAGAAAAGGCAGAGCCTGGAATACGCTCGATGTTCGGCTGGAGAAAGAGTTTGCCCTGGGCAATTTCGGTCGGCTCGGTGCTTACATTGATGTGGTGAACCTGCTCGGTTGGTCTGGTGTCAGTGTTGGCCTGGATGACATTTACCGATGGGACCCTGTGGCTGAAGGACCCAATCAACCAGGCACGGTGGTGCGGGAAACGAGCTACAAGGTTATCAGCTCCGTCAGCGGCTTGCGGGAAGCCAAGTTCAGCCTGAGGTTTAGCTTCTAAGCTCAAGTCCAAGAAGAAGCACAAAGCCCTCCACCCCGAAAGGGGTGGGGGGCTTTTTTATTTCTTCATTTTTTCGATGGCGGCGATAACGTTTTTAACCTGAGGGACTTCCGGGTTTTCCGGGTCGATCCGGATGAAGGTGTTGAAATACTCGAGGGACTTGGCAAAATCCCCTTTGTTGAGATAAACATAGCCGAGCTTGAGATAAGGTTTTGACCAATCTTTTTTAATCTGGATGGCCAGCTCAAAGTACTTGATGGCCTCATCGATTTGCTGGTTGGAAAAGAAGACCTCGCCCACGTTGTAGGCAGCAATTTCGTCGCGGGGCGAAATCTCGAGGGCCTGGCTGAACTGCTTCTGCGCCGCCTCATAATCTCCCTTTTTCAGATAGACCTCTCCAAGACCTGAAAAGGCGCGAAAGGTCGCTTCCGGGTCCTTCTTATAATCGCCGTGAGCCTGGAGAGCTTTGTCGAGAACGAGCTGGAATTCCGAGGCTGCTCTGTCCAGGTCATTTTTCTTGAGATAGACGGTTCCGATATTCAGGTGGACCTGGTAAATCTCCGGGTATTTGGCCAGGAATTCTTCGAACACCTGGAGGGCTTCGTCGAATTTTCCCTCCTGGAGGAGAGAATTCCCTTTGTCAAAGAGGGCAAACGATGCCTCGTCGGTCTTGAGGGAGGCCATGCCGACCATTTTTTTCAGCGTGAACGTTATGGGCGGGTTGGTCGTCAGCTGGCGCACGTTCATGTCAATTGAGGAACTGGCGTAGCCCTGTTTCGAGGCTGTAATCCGCCACATCCCGGTCCCCATGCCGGCCACGGCAAAATGGCCTTTTTTGTCTGATTTCCCCTCGAGCTTGGTCGCGGTGCTGAGGCTTTCAACAGTGATGAGGGCTCCCTCGACGGGGTTCCCGTTTTCATCGACGACCTGGCCGCTAATCCTTGCCCGGCCCAGGCCCTCCTGTCCCGGCAAAGAAAGAACAGTCAGAAAAGGGAAAAGAACAAAGGATATCAGGCATAGATACAATTGCTTTCTCATGACCACTCCTTCAAAAAATATTTTCTAATAACCATCACATCTTGAGCGAGAGGAGCTTCTCCACCCACTGGTCGCCCGTCAAATTCCTCAAAGAAAGATAAGCCTGGTATCTTCCTCGGCGAAGCGGTGTGGCGACCGGGATGATTTTTTCCCAGAGACCGTCTTTGTTCCTGTCGATGAAACTCTGACTGAAATCGAGCCCGTACGTTTCTCTCTTTTCCCAGACAAGCTTATCCGCTTCATCGCGAACCTGGATTTCGAGCTCCAGCTTGGCCTCGAACCGGCCTTCCCCGCCGCCAAAGATAATCTTCCTGTAAGGGACGGCCATCCGGATGGAAAGGTTGCTCCCCGTCTCCTTGTCTTTGATCTTGAGAAATTCCCAGATGAAATCAAAAAGAGCCCTCTTGACGCGGAGCCTGGACCTTTCCGCCTCTTCTTTATAGATTTCATGGGTGAACACGAGGTCAGGGTTGATCAGGGCGTGCAGTCCGCCCGGAATGACCTCATCCAGGTCGGTCGTCAGCGTATAGTCGCCCGTGCCATGAAGGTCAACGAAAAGGAGCCTGACAGCATGGGGCCGCTGCAAGGAAGAGAACAAGTTGTAATAAACCCAGACTTCGGTCGGCTTCTCTCCGGTGGCCACCCGCCGGCTTTCCAGACTCTCCCGAGGGTCCTCATAAGCATCGATCGAACGTCCGCCCATCGGGTTCGTCTGACGCTCGTTGGGAGGCCCGAAGAGGACATAAGCCCGCCCCCTGTCTTGAAGCCAGCCAGGTCGAGCGCCGCGGAAAAGACGGTTGGCTTCCTCAATCCGGGCAAAATAGGCCTCCTTGAACTCGTTAACGATGGTTTGCGGGTCGGGGTCCCGCCTTTCCCAGAATTCTTCGATGAACCGAGGTCGGGCCGACTCGGGAAGCTCTCGAAAAATCTTGGATTCTTCGGCCGTGATGATGTAGCGGGTATAACTCAGAAACTCCTCGCTCGCCGGGTCAAGCTGGCTTTCCTTCCTGGCACTGGCGCAAGAGGAAAAGGTTAAAGAGAGCAAGATGGCGCGAACGAGCCAAAACCTTAATTCTTTCTTCATAGCGGTTTATTTATTATCCAACGCTTTTTTATATAATATTATGGCACCGAAAGACTTCGCATGTCAAAAGCAGCGCAGGATGTTATAATGAGAAAAATGGCCACACCGCGATGTCCAAGAGGAAAAACAAAAGTCTTTAAAACACGGATACTCGTTTTTCTCCTCCTGGGGGTAGCTCTTTTTATTCAGCCCAAGGCAAAGATTCTAAATAAACCCAGCTCCCGGCTGAATCTTCTCCTCATCACCGTCGACACACTCAGAGCGGACAGGTTGAGCTGCTATGGTGCCAAGCATCTCCAAACTAACAATATAGACTCTCTGGCAGCCCGAGGCACCCTCTTCACCCGAGCTTTTGCCCATTCCGTAACAACCCTTCCTTCTCATGCCAACATCCTTTTAGGAAATACTCCCGCCTACCACGGGGTCCATGATAACGCCAATTTTGTCGTGCGGGAGGAATTGCTCACCCTGGCCGAGCACTTAAAAAAGGTCGGTTATTCGACGGGCGCCTTCGTTGGGGCCTTCCCCCTGGACGCAAGATTCGGCCTTTCTCAAGGGTTCGACTTTTATGATGACAAGTACACTCAGCCCGGCTCCAAAGAAGCAGCAAAGGAAAGAAAGGCGGAGGCTGTCATCGAGAGCGCCCTTGCCTGGTTGAACCGAAAGCCTAAAGAGCCGTGGTTTCTCTGGATGCATCTATGGGATCCGCACGACCCTTATGACCCCCCCGAGCCTTTTAAGACCAGGTACGCCGACAGCCTTTATGATGGGGAGGTTGCTTATGTCGATTTTGCCCTGGGAAAGGTTTTCCGCTTCGTGGAAGAGCAAGGCCTTTTTTCGAGGACGATGATCATCTTAACCGGAGACCATGGAGAATCCTTAGGAGAACATGGCGAAAAAACGCATGGCTTTCTTGCTTATAACACAACGACCTGGGTCCCCTTGCTTATCTTTGTTCCTGGCTCAAAACCGGGCAGAGTGGATCAAAACGTTTGTCATATCGATATTTTTCCGACGATCTGTGATGTGCTTCAAATCGAACGCCCGCTTTCTGTCCAGGGAATAACACTTCGACCTGCTCTTCAAGGAAAATCTTTGCGACCAAGGCCAATCTACTTCGAGTCTCTTTCCCCCTATTACAGCTTTGGCTGGGCACCGATAAGAGGCTTCGTTGAGGGCGAAGAAAAATTCATCGATTCTCCCATTCCAGAGCTCTTCAACCTCAGGGAAGATTTCAGGGAGCTCCACAACCTCATGGAGAAGAAAGGGGTGGAAAGTTATCGAAAACGGCTCGCTCGTATCCTCAGCACGCACGGCCATCCCTCGGGTATCCTGGCAGAGCGAAGGATGGACAGGGAAACGCTGGAAAAATTGCGAAGCCTGGGATACGTGCAGAGTGCCCGAGAAACAACCAAAGAGAGCTTTGGCCCTGAAGACGATGTCAAAACGCTCCTCCCTTTCTATAACCGGGCTGCTGAGGCTCTCGAAATATCCAAACAGGGTCGGGTCAAAGAGGCTATGGCAACCCTCAAAGAAATCATCACCCAGAACAAATTCATCCCGCATGCTTATACCAACCTGGCTCTCCTGTACAAGGAAATTGGCCGGCTCGAAGACGGACTCGAAGTCCTCAAGATGGCCTTCGGTCACATGCCCGAAAACTATGATATTTTCTCTGGCCTTATCGCTTTTCTCATGGAGGATGGACAGGACGATGCTATCCTCGAAGCGCTCCAGGCTTACCGTTTCCGTGAGATGGACTATGACCCGGTGATCTGGAATTATGCTGGACTCGCTCACTGGCACAAAGGCAATGGAGAGGAAGCTCGAAGATGCTGGGAAAGGTCTGTCGAGATCGACCCGAAATTCTCGATGGCTTACGGGAATCTGGGGACTTTCTACCATTCCGTCTTCAGGGAGACTAAAGACGAAAAAGCCTTCGAGCAGGGCGTTAAGCTATTAAAGAAAACCCTGGAGCTCGACCCTTACGATGGAAAAGCTATGAACGCGCTCGGTCTTCTTTATCTGGAAGCCGGAGCCCACCAAGAAGCCATCGACACCTTAGAAGAAGCATGGCGAATCCAACCCGATTTTTTTGACATTCTCTATAATTTGGGCATGGCCTACATGAAAGCTGGAAACTTCCCTTCTGCCCTCAAGTATTTTGAGGCATTTATGGCCAGTCCTGCTTTTGAGTCTCTTGAGCCTGGCGAAAAAGAGGATTTGAAAAAGCGGATTCTTACGTGTCGGCGAAACTCAAGACCTAAAAACTCACCACCATGATTTTGCGAAGCTCCTCACCGCCGGTTAAATTCTTGATATGGAGATGGAGCCTGTTCTTGCCCAGCCGAAGCCTTTCCAGGTTGTCGACAAAAGCAAAGGGAATTTCGCTCTTGAAGGACGCCTTCATCTTGCGCTTGAGCTCCGCCTCCGAGAGCACGACTTCAAAAGCATCGGTGAATTCCCAGAAAAGCCCATCCTCGGCGTCGCGGAGTTCGAGGTGGATTTCCAGGGTGGTTTTGAGCAACCCCTCCTCATCCTTAAACCAGATGCCAGCGTAAGGCACAGAAATCTCTACCATTCCTTCGACCCTGTCCGGCTCCACGCTTTTCTTCTTTAACTTGGCGCTAAAATCGAACAAAGCTCTTTCTCGGCTGAAGGTCTTCTGCGCTCGAGCCTGGGCCAGGCTGAGTTCATGCATGTAGAAAAGGTTTAAATCGCGAAGCGCCGTCAGGTCGTAAGTGACCAGCTGATAATTTCCGGTGCAAGTGGGGTCGCGAAAAACCACCGGGAAATTCCCATAATACCAGACCTCCTGGCAGACGCCATACTCATTGCCCATCGAATCTGTGACCCTGTCGGTCGGGGGGCCGAAGAGGATGTAAATCCTTCCCCTGTCCGTGAGCCAGCCGGGCTTCCCCTCGGAGACAAAAAGCTCATTGGCTTTGTCGATACGGTCGAAGTACTCCATCTTGAACTCGTTTTCCTCCGTGTCGGGGTCGGGGTCACGGCGAGCCCAGAACTCCTCAATAAACTGGTCTTTTTCTGAATCGGGAAGCTCGAGGAAGATTTTTTCTTCCTCCTTAGTGATGATGTATCGCACTTTGGAGTAGAAATCGGCATACTCAGGAGAAAGCTTTCTCGCCAGCTTGTACAAACGGCAGGAAGAAAGGAGAAGGGGGAGGAAAAGGAGAAAGACCAAGCTGGCCCAGCGGCCGCATCCCGAAGCCGCTAACCCTCTCATCTTCCCCTCTTCTCCATCACAGACTGAATTCGGCAGTTTTCCTCACCTCTTCCTTCCCGGTCGAGTTGCGAAGCACAACCTCAAGCTTGTTCTTTCCCTGGCGGAGCTCTTCAAGCGGCCTGTCGAGCACAAAAGGAACCTCAATGCCGTAGGATTTATCCTGGAAGGCAGAAAGCTCTGCCTGGGTCAGGCGAAGCTCATAGTTATGCTTGAATTCCCAGACGAGCTTCTCGCGGCTGTCCCTGATATCGAGGGAGAGCTCGAGAGTGGTCTTGAAGCCCTCGCCCTCGGCCGAGAACCAGATAGAGCGGTAGGGAATTTGGATGATGACCAGGCCTTCAAGCCGATCCCCCTCGTCCGTTTTCTTTTTCAAGCCGATGGTGAAGTCGAGGAACGACCGCCTCGAGCTGGCGAGAATCGGCCTTTGTGCTGTGGCCAGGGCCAGGTTGAGGTCGTTAAGATGGCTCAGGTCTATGGTGACGAGGACGAACTGGCCGTTACAGTTGGCGTCGATAAAAATAACCGGAAAAGTGCCGTAGTACCAGAGTTCCTGGCAGCGGCCGTAGAAGCTGCTCCCCGTCGGCGAGGTCATTCGGTCGGTGGGTGGGCCAAAAAGGATGTAAACCCTTCCCCTATCCGTCAGCCAGCCGGGCCGGCCTTCGCCGAAGAAAAGCTCATCAGCTTTCTTTATCCTCTCGAAGTATTCCTTCTTGAACTCGTTTTCCTCCGTCTCTGGGTCAGGGTCGCGCCGCTTCCAGAATTCCTCGATGAAGCGTGGTTTCTCGGAATCGGGGAGATGGAGAAAGGTGGACTTTTCTTCGCTCGTTATGATGTAGCGGACTTTAGAGAGAAACTCGGCGTTCTCGGGCGAAAGATTCTTTTCCAGAAGCGAGACTGCGCAGGCCCCCATGGCCGCCACAACAACTCCCGCTGCCAAAATTCTCCAGGCCTTCATGGGTTAGCCTCAACTTTATCGGAATGGCCGTCACTCCAACTCTTCACTTTTTCTCCTTGAGGGTTTCAACAGCCTTGCGGATTCCGGGCTGGTCGGGGTTGAGCTCGAGGGACTTTTCCCAGACAGCGAGTGCTGCCCGCACATCGCCCTTCTGGAAATAGCATTCACCCACGGCATTCAGGATGTTCGTGTTCGTCCCGTAATGAGCGATGGCCTCGTCGAAAGCGGCGATGGCCCTGTCCCACTGGCCGAGCTTCTGACGGGCACGGCCGACGAGAAAATAGAACTCATAGGAAGCAGGCTTTTCCTGCCCGAGAAAGGGCTCGAGAAGCTGGTCGACTCTCAAGTATTCTCTCTTGCTCATATAGGCCTGAGCCAGGTTGAGGGCAAAGTCGGCCGAGTCCGGTCGCAAACGGCAAGCTTCCTCGAGTTTGGCCACGGCTTCGTCCACCCGGCCGGCGTTAAAGAGCTGCGTTCCGAGGATATAGGCATAGAGGGGGTCGGTGGTCGCGGGAAGGACTTTGGAATAAACCCACGGCCGGCTGATAGCCTCGAGATGGGTGACATCGAATTCCTCTCCCGCCGTGACGACCTCCCGCCCGTCGGCGATGAGGCTGATTTTCAAACGGTAATGAGCTGGCGGAAACTCAGCCAGGGGGAATGCCTCGAGAATGGTGGGTAAAGTGGGGTAGTCAGTGATTTTCCTCGTTAGCGAGCGGAATTCCACATCCTCCCGCTCGAAGATAAAGCGGACCTCCCCTCGCTCGCTCAGCTCCGCATCGAGGCCGTGCACCTCAAAAATAACGTGCAGGCTGTCCTTCTTGAGAAACACTCGGTTGGGCTGGGCATAAACCTGGTAGCGTCCGAGGCGGAAAGGCTTCAAGTTATTCGCCTCTCCTTCGACCGGCACCGCCTTGTAGGCGAGAATGGGCGGGGTCATATGGAGAGGAGGCTCGTCGCCGGGAATAGAGAGGGTTCGCTCGAAGGAAGTGAATTCCTTGGAAACTTCATTCTTGATGAGCACAGAAAACTTGTACTCGCCGGGGATGAGGGGGAACATATCATGGATGTTGAGCGGCTGGCGGCTGACGCCCCCCATCTTCGCTTCGTCGAAGTTCATCGCCATTGTCCTATCGAACTGGTAGATGAGCTTACCCTCCGGCGTCGTCACGCTGCCGTTCATTTTCAGCGTCGTCGAATATTTTTTCTCATACTCGATGACCGAAAGCCGTTGCGGTTCAATGGAGAAATGGACAAAATAAATTCCCGACGGGTCGCGGACGAGCTTGACCAAGCCGTCACAATCGATGTAGTTAGCCGTATATTCGACCTCAACGATATCCTTGTACTCGAGGAACTTGCGGGCATACTTCTCCTCGACAAGCCTTTGGGCAGTCGTCTCGACGCGCTGGACAAGGAGGTCGGAGGCAAGGGAAGGCCGGCCGACCATGGCTGACGTCTCGCCAGGGATGAGGGAAATGGCCACTTCGGCCAAGTCGGGCTCGAATTCTTTAAGCTGATTGTAAGCAGCTTGATAGTCGATGGGGTCACCGTAGTAGGAAGTGAGAAGGGCCTGGGGGCCGTCTTTGCTCGGGCTGTAGAGCCTGTACTCGCCCACGCCCCCCGGCTGGAAAAAAACAAGGTGGAAACCCGCTGGCAACCCCATCTCCGTCTTGCCCTGGTAGAACCAGACCTCAGCGGGATAAGTCTGCGTTTTTCCATCGTAGCGCTGGATGTCATTCGGCTCGCCGAGGATGATGTAGATTCGGCCGCGGTCCGTCCGCCAGCCGGGCTTGGGCGATTCCCGACCGAAGAAATGATTGGCATAGTTGATACGGCGGAAGTGCTCGGTCTTGAATTCATTCTCGGGTGTGCCGGGTGTGGGGTCGCGATGTTTCCAGAAAGCCTCGATGAACATATCCCTTTCCCTGTCTGTCGTCAGCTTCAGGAAAACCTCCCTCTCCAGCGGGGTGATGATATAGACAGCCTCCTCCTCAAGCCATTTCTTATAGACAGGAGGGAGCTCATCCTTCTTGGCGACTGGACTCCCAGCGACGATGAGGAAAACAAGAAAAGCTCCGCCGGCAGTGGCAAAAATCTTCCCCTTCACCTTCCCACTTTCCTTAGTATTTCTATCATATCAATAGAGGCATGTCCTTCTCTTCTAAGATAAACCTATCGCGTCGGAATTTCAAGAACAGCCAGATTTTCCTAACGAACCTCAGATGCCGGGCGTTTCAAGGACAATGGCTTCGACAACCTTCAAGCTAACGAAAGAACAATGAAGAGAGGGTAGATGAATCTGCCCTTGAACGTAAAGGAAAATGTCGGTGAAACAGGGAGAACAAATCCTCCCCCAGATTTTCAGGGCAGGGAAGAAAAATGCGGAAGGAGGGACTCGAACCCTCACGGCCTTTCGGCCATAAACTCCTGAGGCTTACGCGTCTGCCAGTTCCGCCACTTCCGCATTTACGGCGCAACCGGTTATTATTATATCCGTCGACACCCCAAAGGTAAAGCCTTCGTATGGACCCAAATTTCATACATGCCGATAGAGAATTATCATCAAGCGAAAGTGCTTGATCTTGTAACAAATTATCACGATAGCGAATGCAGGCGAGGAGTTTGGGTGAGGAAGCCCGTCGAAGCCTGAGCGGGCATGGTTTCTCGAGCCAAGCGAGAGAAGAGCGAAGGCTGAGTCGGAGCGAGTTTCCTCGCTGGGGAAACGAGCGGGCTTCGCAATCCCAACCCCGAGCCTCACTGGGGGTAAGCGACGACGGGACCCGTCGGGTGCTTTGGCCGCAAATTGGATCGGGCTGGCTTGACGCTCCGCCGAAGACGTGATAATGTTATCCCAGCATTGAGCGTGGGCAAGGAAAGTCTCGTGACGGAGAGGACGAAGGGCGAAACAAAGCCAGATAAGCTGTTCTACCGGCTCGAGGAAGTGAGCCGCATCTCCGGCCTCGAAGCCAAGGTGATCGAGAGGTGGGAGCGAGAATTTCCTTTCCTCCACGCCGGGCAGACAGGCAGCGGCCAGAAAATCTTCCGTCCCAAAGACCTGGATATCATCCTTCGGCTGAAAGAACTCCTCGTTGACGAGAAGCTCACCCTGGCCGGGGCCAAGAGGCGAATCGAGGAGGAATTCGGCGATAAATCGATGGAGCCCGTCCATCCGGACAAGCTCAAGAAGCTCCTCTTTCATGTTCGCGAGCAGCTCCAGGAAATTGCCTCCTCGCTCGAGAAAAAACCGGGCAAGCTATAAAGCTATAGCGTTAACGCTGTTTTCTGGTATAATAACTTTCCGTTTCGGGACGTGGCGCAGTCTGGTAGCGCACACGCTTGGGGTGCGTGGGGTCGGCGGTTCAAATCCGCCCGTCCCGACCATTCTCCCATCTGAAGGCGGATTTCATGAGCCGGGGAATTAAAATGTATTTCCTCTTCCACGGCCCGTTTCGTGTGAACAAATAAAGAGCCTCCACAATAGGGAGCCCGGATGGAGAAAAAAGTGAGCCCCTCAAAAAAACAAAAAGGTCGAAGCCAAGCTCTGGACTGCCCTCAGCCTTTGATTTCCCTGGTCGATTACCAAACGGGGGCGATTGTCAGCCGAGAAATCTTGAGCCGCCCAGCTGGAACCATCACGCTTTTTGCCTTCGACAAAGGCCAGCAGTTGAGCGAACACACCGCTCCCTTTGACGCCCTCGTTGTTGTCCTGGATGGGGAAGCAAAGGTTTCCATCGGCGGGCAAACGCACCGCGTGAGCCAGGGCGAGATGATTCTCATGCCCGCCAACGTTCCCCATGCGGTCGAGGCAGCTCAAAAGTTCAAGATGATACTCATCATGGTCCGATCCTGAAGATGCCCGCCCAGCCCCTTTTCCTTCTCACCAATGATGACGGTTTTTTGGCCGAAGGGATCCAGCTGCTGCGCCGAAAGTTGCGCCGCGTGGGAACTTGCACCATCGTCGCCCCCGACAGGGAAAGGAGTGCCACCTCCCTGTCTCTAACATTACGCCGTCCCCTCCGGGTGGAAAAAATCAGCCGCCATGTCTTTGCCGTCGATGGTACGCCCGCCGACTGCGTCTATTTGGCCTTCAAGAAAATCCTCCCCCGGCCTCCCGACCTCCTCATCTCCGGCCTCAACCGCGGCCCCAACCTTGGCCAACAGGACATTTCTTATTCCGGCACAGTCGCGGCGGCACTCCAGGGGACTTTTCTGGGCACTCCCTCGGTGGCTGTTTCAGTCCTTTCCGATGAAGCGGGTCGCTTTCCCTTTGATTGGGCAGCCGAGTTTGTAACGAGGCTGGCTAAACGCCTGATCAGGGAAAAATTCCCCCCTGGGGTGACGCTGAACATCAACATCCCCCCTCTCCCCATCCGGGGAGTCCGGCTCACCAAGCTGGGCGAGAAGCGGTATAACCCAGAAATCATCGAAAAAAAAGACCCCCGAGAGAACGTTTATTATTGGATCGGCGCCGGCAATCCCACTTCCTCGGGCGACAAAACGAGCGACATCTGGGCTGTGGCGAAAGGCTTCATTTCCATCACTCCCCTCCATACGGACCTCACGGATTACCGAGCCCTCCGTTTTCCTGCCCTGCGCAAGGTTGTTCAAGATTTGCCCTGACCCTTCGCCCGTCGATGGCGGAGGAACTCGATGAAGCCGGGCAAGAGGGACATCAGGATGATGAGGACTATGACCAGGCTAAAATTTTTCTTGATGAAGGGGATGTGGCCAAAAAAATAGCCCCCGAAAACGAAAATAGCCACCCAGCCGATTCCGCCGATGACGTTGTAGCTGATGAATTTCCAGTAGCTCATCCTGCCTATTCCAGCCACAAACGGGGCAAACGTCCGGACGATGGGCACGAAGCGGGCGATGATGATGGTCTCTGCTCCGTACTTTTCGTAAAAACGGTGGGTCCTGTCCAGGTACTCCTTCTTGAAAAAGCGAGCCTTTTCCTTGTGGAAAACTTTGGGTCCGATAAAGTGACCGATCCAATAGTTGACTGTGTCACCGAGAATGGCGGCGGCGCTGAGGAGGACAAATAGCCATCCCACGTGGAGCGCCTTGATAGCCGCAAAAGTCCCGGCCGCAAAGAGGAGCGAATCGCCAGGAAGAAAGGGTGTGACGACAAAACCCGTTTCGCAGAAGATGACAAGAAAAAGGATGAGATAGGTCCAGAGCCCGTATTGCTGGATCAGGGTGCTGAGGTGCTTGTCCAGATGAACGACAATATCCCAGAGCTTCGCGATAAAATCCATCTTCTTTTTCTCGACGCAAGTTTCCCATAATTAAACCACTCGACGGCGCTGTGTCAAGAAAAATGTCACCTTCTGAAATTGCCGATCAAAGCACCCGATGGGTGGTGGCACAGTTCGCACCTCAACCAGGCCACCCATCAGGCGCTCTCGACACCTTGTCAAATTAGCTCAACGAACCGCTACCGGAGACCGTCACCTTTATTTCGTCTGTTCTTTCGAATGACATGGAATTTTCTTGGGCCTCCAGGATTGGCAAAAGGCAATAAAGAGATTTGACGACAAAAAAATCCCAAAGGCGGCCTCCCACTCCCGGGAGCAAAGAATAGCAATCCTGTGTTAAAATATTTAGCAAAGCTATGGAATCGATAGAAAAAATAAGAAAAATCGAACAGGCGCTTGGTAGGCTTTCTGGCCACGAGAAGGAATGCCACCTCTGCCCTCGCGAGTGCGGTGTGGACAGGACGGCGGGAGAAAAGGGGTTCTGCGGGAGCGGAAAGCTGGCCATCGTTTCCCATGCTCTTCTCCATCATGGAGAAGAACCCGCCCTTAGCGGCATCGCCGATTGTGCCCAAGAAGAAGGAGCACAGGAAGAACGGAGGCATGGTTCTGGAACTATTTTTTTCACTGGTTGTAACCTTAAATGCTCCTTCTGCCAGAATTACCAATTGAGCTGGCTCGGCCAGGGGAAAGTAGTGACCGACGAAGAGCTGGCCCGGATGATGTTGAGGCTTCAGGAAGAGGGAGCTTTGAACGTCAACCTCGTCTCTCCTACCCATCTCCTCCTCCCCATTCTTCGAGCCCTTCGCCTCGCTTTGAGCGGCGGGCTGGCGATTCCCCTTGTCTGGAACTCTAACGGCTATGAGAAGGCTGAAATTCTCCAGCATCTCCAGGGAATTATCGACATCTATCTCCCTGATTTGAAGTATTTCTCCTCCCTTCCCGCCGGGAAATACTCCTCGGCGCCTGACTACTTCAAGTACGCCAGCCGAGCAATTCAAGAAATGTACCGCCAGAAACCCCGCCTCATCGTCGACGAAAAAGAAATAGCGCGGGAAGGAACGATCATCAGGCACCTCGTGCTGCCTGGCTGGGTTGAGGATTCTCTTCACATCCTGGAATGGCTGCACAAGAGCTTGGCCACGGAGTTGTGCCTCAGCCTGATGAGTCAATTCTATCCCTGCTTCCAAGCTCCACCTGAGCTCCAAAGGACCGTTAGTGCGGACGAATACCGGACGGTCCTCCGGCGCGCTGAGGAACTCGAGTTTGATGAGGTCTTTGTCCAGCCGGAAATTTTCAGCCCCGAGAGCCGTCTCCTGCCTGATTTCAGCTTGCCCGAACCCTTTCGTTGGGGCCCCAAAACGGAAACCGGGTAGAGCTTGAAGCTTCTCTTTTTTAGGACTGGGGCCGGTAGATTCGTTGCCGCGGCAAGCGGGATTCGGGAATGCCGAGCGCCACCGCCATTTCCCTCAACTTGGCCTGGACAGCTCCGACATTCTCCGGCCCCATCCGGAGAAGATGTTTCTGAGCATCGCTCAGTCCTTCCAGAACAGGGTCCGCCATGACGTAGTTGAGGACAGCTTTCTCCAGCCTGACCTCTCCCTCGACGATGGGCGTCCGGAGAAGTTCATCGATGGCCCGAAAAATTGCATCCTCGAAGTCCTGGTTAGGATAGCCGAGGTCGCGGTAGGCTTCTTGAAAAAGAGGCTTAAGACTCCGGAAAAGTTGAACGCTCTTTCGACTATCCAAGGAAACGAAGACATCCACGACAGCATCATAACGGCTGAACCCCTGCGGGTCAGCATAGAAAGAATCACCGCGCTGGATGACTTGGAATTCTCGGGCAGGGACAAAAAAGTCAATGTGGGCGCGGGGACTCAAGCCGTTAGCCACGTTATCCACCGCCGCCGTGAAGCGGCGAATGATATCCTTACTTCTCAACCAGAGGCCCAAGCGGGGATGCGAGGAGAGCTCAGCCGCCAGCTGACGGACGAGGTCATCGCTCTGGTCGAGCACGACCGGAGGCTTTGTCGGAAACGGCTTTTCTTCGGCCAAGGCCGGCTCTTCGGCCGGGGCTGGCGGTTTTTCCATCGCCTCCGGCACCGGCTGTCCTCCTTTCCTGTAAATGAGGAAATAAAAAAGAACAGCGACGACAATCAAGAAAAGAAGGATGCCGACAGCCGTCTGAACGACTTTTCGGTTTTCTTCCATTTTGAGCCTTCCTTGTTAGATTCTATTCCCGTTCCCTTTCTTGACCCGGATATCTCCGTAGCGGGCGCTCAGGAAAACACGGGCCTTCGCTCCTGGCTCGCGCTCTGAACTCAGGTCAAAATCGCTGATCACGCTCCCATTGGGCGCGCTCAACTCCATATCGACCCGGGCTTGAGGCTCAATGGCCAGAGAGATGTCGCCTCTCCCCGTGACCATGCGGATTTCATCCTCCGGACGAATGTCCAGAACCTCAGCCTCGATGTCGCCCTGGCCGAGCTCGATATCCAGGGTCCCCGAGAAATTTTCGACTGTGACATTTCCTTCTTCGGCCTCAATGACGACGCTGCCATAGATATCCCGGACGCGGATATGACCGCTCCCGTTGCGCACGCTTCGAAGATGAACAGAACGGGGGACGTGAAGAACATAGTGGACAGAGCGGGAGATATTTTTTTGAACGTCGGGTTCGGTTTTGATCTGGATTCTTCCGTCTTGGCGGGCCACCTCGATATTGAGTTCGGCCTGCCTCCACGAATAGAAGCGAAGACGACGGGACGGAAAAGTCCCTTCCCTTGCCTCGGCTCGAACTTCGAGCCTTTCTTCGTCCCATCCCTCAACCTCGATGTCTCCCCGGGCGTTCTCCAGGGAAATTTCTTCACCCTTTTTCATAGGCAGGCCTCTTTCAAAGGTCGCCCCGGGGACCCATTGCTCCTGGCCAAAAGGGGGACTCTCGACGACGATCAGGCAACGGGAAAAAGAAAAAAGACAAGCAAGACAGATGAGAAAAATCCTTAGGCGCATATTCTCTCTCCCTTGCTTTTCCAAGCTTCCACGCTCTGGTCAGAGTTTAACACGTCAACTAAAATTTTTCTACGGAAATGTTCAACATGGCCCCCAAACGCCGATTCCATTTTCCTCATGATTTATGGGACTTCCGGCTTCTTAGCTTTTCAGCGGAACCATTTCTCACGGCCATTCTCTTCTGCCACCTCCGGAATAGAGGAGCTCATCCATACCGGCCGGTGATGTAGTCCTCTGTCCGGCGGTCGCGAGGAGCGGTGAAGACTTGAAGCGTTTCCCCGAATTCGACCAGCTCCCCCAGAAGAAAATAACCGGCATAATCGGAGACGCGAGCCGCCTGTTGCATGTTGTGCGTGACAATGACGATGGTGTATTTTTTCTTGAGCTCGCGCATCAGGCTTTCGATGTTCTCTGTAGCCATCATGTCGAGAGCCGAGCAGGGCTCGTCCATGAGCAGGATTTCTGGCTCAACGGCAATCAGTCGGGCGATACACAGCCGCTGCTGCTGCTCCCCAGAAAGAGTGAGGGCGCTGCGGTCGAGCTCGTCCTTCAGTTCCGCCCAGAGGTGGACTGCCTCCAGGCTCCAGCGCAGCCTTTCCTGGATGAGCGCCCGGTCGCGCACGCCGTGAACGCGAAGTCCGTAAATCACATTGTCGTAGATGCTCAGCGGGAATGGATTGGGCCTCTGAAAAACCATCCCCACTTTCCGTCGCAACTCCAGGAGGTCGATTCCTTGGCCGTAGATATCAATTCCGTCGAAGAAGACTTGACCCTTGACCCGCGCGCCCTCGACAAAGTCGTTCATCCGGTTCAGGCAGCGAAGAAAAGTCGTCTTGCCACATCCAGAAGGGCCGATGAGCGCTGTGATCTTCCTTTCTTCAATGTTGAGATGAATGTCCTTAAGGGCCTGAAAATTCCCATAAAAAACGGATAAGTTCCTGACTTCGATGATGCTCATAGCCTAACGCTCAACCGAACCTACCCCTGATGAAATCGTTCGTCCGGGGGTCGGAGGGGGCAGAAAAAATGGTCACCGTCTCATCGACCTCGATGAGCTCGCCGTTGAGAAAAAACGCCGTCCTGTCAGCCACACGCGCTGCCTGTTTCGTGTTATTCGTGACCAGGATAATCGTATATTCTTTCTTGAGCTCGCGGAGGGTCTCCTCGATTTTCATCGTCGACACAGGGTCAAGGCCTGAAGTCGGCTCATCGAGGAGAATGAAGCGCGGCTTGAGAGCGAGGATGCGGGCAATACAGAGCCGCTGCTGCTGCCCACCGGAGAGCTTGAGAGCGCTCGTTTCCAGCCTGGTCACGACTTCGTCCCAGAGAGCCGTTTTTTTCAGGGCATCGGTGACGAGCCGGGTCAGCTCCTCTTCATCCTTGACTCCAGCCATTCGCGCGCCGAAGGCAACGTTCTCGAAAACCGACCGGGGAAGAGGCACGGGCAGAGCAAAAACCATGCCCAATCGGCGGCGGAGCTCTGTGACGCTTATCCCGGGCTCATAAATATTCCTGCCTTCCACCTCCAGCAACCCCTCCACCCTTGAGCCGGGGACAAGGTCATTCAGCCTGTTGAGAGAGCGAAGGAAAGTGGATTTGCCGCTTCCAGCCGGTCCAATAATCCCCAAAATTTCATTCTGGCGAACCTCAAGATTGATATTTTTCAAGGTTTGTTTGGCCCCAAAATAATGGCTGAAGCCTTGCGCTCGAATGGCCAACGACGGCACCATTTCCTCTCCTCTAACAATATTTTCTCATGAACCGGCTCATCAAAAAATACGTCAAGAGGTTAATGACCAGAATGGCCAAGATGAGAACAGCCGCTGTGCCATAAGCATGGGGCATCGAGATGCCTTCCCGCGCCAGGATATAGAAGTGAACGGACATCGTCCGCGAAGAAGAGTAGATGGAGGTGGGCAGCCGCAGAGCGCTTCCGGCTGTAAAAATGACCGCCGCCGTCTCGCCGATACTCCGGCCGATGCTGAGGATGACCCCCGTAACAATTCCCGGCAGGGCCGAGGGCAGAACAACGCGTGTCACTGTCTGCCACCTCGTGCTCCCGAGGGAATAGCTCACTTCCCGGTACGCCCAAGGGACGGCCTTGATGGCCTCCTCGCTCGTCCGAATGATGGTCGGAAGGACCATGAAAGCGAGGGTCAAGCCACCGCTAAGAATCGACCAGCCAAATTTCAGCTTGGTCACAAAGAGGATGAACCCGAAAAGCCCGAAGATGATGGAGGGAATGCCGGCCAAGCATTCCGCGCCAAAACGGATAATCCGGGTGACCACGTTTTCTCTTGTGTACTCAGTGAGATAGATGGCTGTGCCGAGGCCGAACGGCGTGGCGATGAGGATAGCCATAACGACGAGGGCTGCAGTTCCGACAATGGTCGAGAATATCCCCCCTGTTCTCCCCATTTCCCGTGGATTGGTGAAAAAAAACTTGAAGCTGAGGACGGGCAGACCGTTTTTCAGGATGAAAAAGATGATGAAGATAAGAATGAAGATGGTTAAGGCCGTAAAAAACCAGAGTCCGCTTTGGACCAACTTCTGTTCCGTCCGGCGATCAAGGCGCACGTCTATCTTCCCCTCTTTCTCGATGTCAGGTTGGCGGCGGTGTTAAGCACCATAATGATGAGGAAAAGGATGACACCGGTGGCGAACAGAGCTTCCCGATGTTCACCGCTGGCGTAGGCCATCTCCAGAGCGATGTTCGAAGTCAGCGTTCGCACCGGTTCAAGTGGCGTGCGAGGGATGGCGATAGCGTTCCCGGCAATCATGATGACGGCCATCGTCTCGCCAATGGCCCTCCCCATCCCCAGGATGATGCTGGCCAGGATGCCTGAGCGAGCCGCGGGAAACATGACCATTCGGGTTGTCTGCCATCGAGTCGCTCCCAGGGCGATGGAACCCTCCCGATAGGAAGGAGGGACCGCTTCCAGAGAGTCGATGGAGATGCTGATGATTGTCGGCAGGATCATGATGCCGAGGATGATAGAGGCAGCGAGGACAGAAAGGCCGGGCCCGCCGAATGTTTCACGAATGAAGGGCACGAGGACGACAACACCCATAAAGCCGTAAACCACGGAGGGGATGCCGGCGAGCAGTTCAATGACGGGCTTGATGATGCGGCGCATCTTTTTGGAAGAGAACTCGGTGAGAAAAACCGCGCCGGCGAGCCCAAAAGGAACGCCGATCATCAAAGCCCCGCTTGTGACAAGAATCGACCCCACGATCATGGGCAAGAGTCCATAACTCCCTTGAGTGGGGAACCAGTCCAGGTTGAAGAGGAATTTCTTGAGCCCGTACCTTAACATGATCGGCGTTCCTTCCCCGAAGATAAAAAAGGTGATCATGACGAGCACAGAGACAGCGGAGAAGGCAACGAGGAGCAGGGTGATGCGGATGAGGCTCTCTTTCCTCTCCAGGCTGGTCATCCTGTCCTATTCCTTGTATACTGGAATCAAGCCTTCTTCCTCGATAAGCTCTTGGCCTTCGCGGGAGAGAACAAAGTTGAGAAAATCCCTCACTCCCGGTCCGGGCGGACCTGAAGTTACAAAAAGAAAAGGTCGGACGAGTCGGTATTTTTTGTCCTCAATATTCTCAACGCTCGCTTCCACTCCATCGAGCCGAACGGCCTTGACCCTTTCGTTAACAAGGCCGAGCGAAATATAACCAATGCTGAAGGGGTCGTTGGCCACAATCTCCCTGACCGTGCCATTGGAATCCTGAACGATGGCCCGTTTGGAAATCCTCATCCTCCCCATGACCATCTCGAGAAATGCACCCCGGGTTCCCGAGCCCTCTTCCCGAGTGACGACGTGGATTTCTTTATCCGGACCGCCAACAAGGGCCCAGCTCCTGATGTTGCCGGCGAAAATGTTCTGGATTTGGACGATGCTCAGCTCATCGACAGGGTTGGTGGGATGGACGATGATGGCCAGCCCATCCCAAGCGACAATGACCTCAAGCAAGCCCTTCTCTTCTGGCCTTAAGTCACGCGAAGACATCCCGATATGGGCTGCGCCGGATTTGGCCGCCTGGATTCCAGCGCTCGAGCCGCCCCCCTGGACATTGATGCTCAGACCATGATGCTTCTTCATGTAGACCTCGGCCCAACGGTCAGCGAAGGGTTGGACACTCGTCGACCCAGCAATGGTGATACTCTTCTCCGCCGAGGAGCGCCCGCAGCTCGAGCTCAAAATAGAGGTCGCTCCCAAGAGGAAGAGACCAACCAGGACGGCGAGATGCTCCCTCAAGTTCAAGTAACCAGGAATTCCCGCCGGCCTGAGGGCCATCTAAATGCCGAGCTCCTTGAGAATATGGGTGGCGCCAGAAAATTTCTCGGCGATGAAGAGGACATACCGGATGTCCACGCTGATCGAGCGCTGGAGCTCGGGGACGACATAATAATCGCCGATGACACTCTCATAGGTCATATCAAAAATGATGCCGACCAATTCGCCGCCCGCGTTGAGCGTCGGTGAGCCCGAATTCCCGCCCGTGACGTTAGTCGTGTTCAGGAAGCAGCAGGGGATATCGCCGAGAGCCTTGTCCTCGTAACGGCCAAAATCTTTGGCCCGATAAAGCTCCTTGAGCCTTTCCGGCACGTAAAAGGGAAAACTCCCTGTATCTTTCTCCATGACTCCCCGGAGTGTCGTCACGGGACGATACAAGACGGCATCCCTCGGACGATAGCCTTCGACACGACCGTAGGTGAAACGAATCGTGCCATTGGCGTCTGGAGCAAGCTTCCCCTGGTACCGCTCGAGGAGGGCTGCTTCATAGGTTTTCTTGAGCTCGGCGCGCTCCTGCTGGAGGGATTTGCTCTGCTCACGCAAGGCCTTGAGTTCTTTCTCCAGTTCGGCGGCAAATTCGATGACCGGATCCTCCACGGCGCGCAGTTGCGGCGGGCTCATCATCAAGAGCTCCAGCCTCTTTTGAGGGTCAGCCAAAATGGTCTTGTTATAAAGGCTATCGACAAACTCCTCGATAGCCATTTCCGATTTTCGGACAATGAGTGCCTGCAGCGCAGCGGGAATTTCTCCAGCCGGCCGGGCCAGAAATTTTTTCAGCTGATGCTTGAGGAAAGCGCGGTCCGTGGGAAGGTCGTAGCCCCGCTCGGCCAGCTGGATGTTCTGCTTGAGGTAGGGAAGGTTCCTTTCCTGGAAGGCTGGTTCCCTCTCGGCGTCAGGCTTCTGTCTTTCCTCAACCGCCCTCAAAATGAGATATCCCTGGGAGAGGACGGTCGAGCCGGACGAAGCCCCCGTAATTCCGGTCAGGGATTCATTCCTCCAGGCGAAATCCGCGTATCGCCCCATGAAATCCTCAATTCGCCGGAGAATGTCGCCATACTGTTTCTGTCTGGCGGAGTCCTGGCTAACCCATTTTAAGAACTCATTCTCAAAGGCTTCTTTCTTCTCAAAGAGGGCAGCACGCTCCATGCCCTCGAGTTTTGCTCGATAATTTTTTAGAGAATTCAAAAGGCCCCGCATTCGGCTGGCGTACTTGATCTCGACATCCCGTTTGCCCTGGCTGACCTTCTCGTAGAAGTCGATAATATCCTTGAACTCAGCCACCCGCCGATTCAAGCTTTCTCTTTCCAGCCGCAACTCGGCCAGAGTCAAGTTCCGGTAGGTACGGCCGGGATAGCCCATAACGAAGGTAAAATCTCCCTCCTTGACACCGTCGAGAGAAATCTTGAGGAAAGATTTGGGCTGATAGGGAATATTGTCCGGGCTGTATTCGGCGCCGCTCCCGTCTTTGGCCACGTAGGCGCGGAGAAAAGAAAAATCACAGGTATGGCGGGGCCACATCCAGTTATCCACTTCCCCCCCGAAATTGCCCAGGTCTTGGGGAGGAGCGTAGACAAGGCGAACATCCCGGATTCTCTTGAACCTAAAAAGATAGTACCGGTTGCCGCTGTACATGCGGGCAATGGTGCAGCGGAGGTCTTTGCTCCATTTCTCAGCATCGGCGATGATCTCCTTCTCCGCCTTCTCGATGGCTTCGTAGATTTCCCGGAAGCTCATGTTGGGCCTGATGGCAGCCTCTATCCGGGGCGTCACTTCTTCGTAGCCAAGGAGGACATCAGCCACATAACCTGCCGCCGGTATTTCCTCGCTTTTTGTTCGAGCAAGAAAGCCGTTTTTGATGTAGTCTTTCTCAGCGCTCGAGGCTCTCTGGAGGGCACCGAAGGCGACGTGATGATTCGTCAGGATCAGCCCTTCGGCCGAAACAAATTCCGCTGTCGCTCCGCCGAGGCTGATGACCGCGCTCATAAGCCCCGTGCCATCTTCTTTGTACAAGTCGGCCGGGTTCATCCGCAGCCCCAGAGACTGGAGGTTGAGGTCTTTCATCTGGTGCGGCATCCACATCCCTTCATCTGCCATGACGAGGGAAGAAAGAACACCGCCCAGGAACAATCCAATAAGGAACCGCTTGACTTTCATCTTTTTCTCCTCTTGAGCCACATCGAAGGCCGCCTTATTCATACCTGTAAAGGTGCGGGAAGTCAACCATGCCAGGCCGTCCGAACCGACCCCCTAACGCTTTGCTGCTTCGGAAAACGGGTTCGGGCTTTTCTCCTTCCAGGATTCTGTTATAATAGGAAAGCTCAGCGGGGAGTAGCGCAGCCTGGTTTAGCGCACAGCGTTCGGGACGCTGGGGTCGGGGGTTCGAATCCCCCCTCCCCGATTCCTTTAGTCTTCCAACAAGGATTCCAACCCAAAAAGAGCGCTAATTCAAATTCGACGACCGTCTGCTCGGTCCATCCCAGAATTGCCGTTCAAAAATTCTCGTCAACCTAAAGCGCCTGCCATTTTAAGAAATGGGCATGAAGGAAAGCACAGCCGATGATTGGCGCGCTTCGCGGGTTGACAGCAGCTGGGTCCGTCGGGTGTTCCTGATGGTAATTCCAGAGCCATACTGCCCGAAGATTTTTGAAAAAAAATCATGTAATATAGGCGGGCGATGAAGTTCCGGTTCGAGCGCTTTTTTATCTTTTGGGGCATCATTTTTTCTGCACTTATTTCGGCCACGACCATAGATACCCCCGAAAACTTGAAAAAACTGGACAGGGAATACCTCCAGACCGTCAAAATCGCCTCCATTCGGTGGCGGGAGGGATATTTTGAAGCGGCTTTTGCCCTCCTGAGCCGGGCTGAAGAGCTGGCCAGGAAAATGGGTGATAGAGAGAAAGAGGCCGAGACACTGATGGATTTAGGAAAACTCACCTGGGCCCTTAATCAACAGGATGATTCGCGCGACTTCTACGTCCGGGCCCTGGATGCTTGCCAGGAGCTCGGCCTTGTCGGGAGGGAAGAAGAGTGTCGCCTTGCCCTCCGGGTGCTCGAACTCTATAACACGGGCCGAGCAGACCGTCTTCGGGGTAACCTGGACCGGTCCTCCCGCAACTTCCTCGAGGCCGTCCAAACGGCCCAAAAAATGAGGAGCGAGGAGCATGTGGTCAAATGTCTCCGACAGCTCAGTTTGACCGCTTGGGCAAAACAGGAGCGAGAATCTTTTCTTTCCCTGAACTTGAACGCCTTGCTCCTGGCCAAAAAACTCAACGACCTCAAAGAACAGGTAAAATGCCTGAGCAACCTGGGCATGTATTCTTTCTGGCGCAAGGATTACCTTAAAGCTCTCGACCACTATTCCCAGGCGTTAGAGCTGGCCAGAGAAGCCCACAGCCAGGAAGACGAGTCCGTGTGCTTGAACAATATTAGCCTCATCCT
>CAYUKK010000186.1:0-5288 GCA_964445305.1 uncultured Eubacteriales bacterium | reverse complement strand
GAACGTTAGTTTTGGCATGGATGAGCTGTCCATTCTGGAAAAAGAGAATCTTCTCGACCGACCCCCTTTTGAAGATGATTTGCCCGCTTTTCCGGTTGAAATGGACCTTGCGCAGGTAAAAACCGATGTGGTTCATGGCCACTCTTAATAATATTTATAACTCAGACGGGTCTTCCATTGCAAATAAATCACAAACCCCGAAATCCATGGTCGAATCACCGCACCCTTTCCTCGGTCACAACTTCCTATTGGCAATTTTGAGGAAATATGGTAATTTTCATAGCATGAAAATCGCGCTCGCCCAGGTGGCGCCGCGGCTGGGCGATATGTCGCGGAACTTTGAGCTCCACCGCCAATTCATCGACAAAGCCAAAAAAAACAAGGCTGACCTCATCGTCTTCCCCGAGCTGAGCCTCACCGGCTATACCCTCATGGATTTGGTGCCTGAGGTTGCCCTCAATCCGACTCAGTCGGCCCTTTTCCGACGGCTCCTGGCTCTGAGCAGGGGAATCGACATTGTTCTCGGGTTTGTCGAGGAAAAGGAGCCCGGGCTTTTCTACAACTCCGCCGCTTACCTTTCCCGGGAGCAAATCCTTCACCTCCACCGCAAGGTTTTTCTCCCCACTTTCGGCATGTTCGAGGAGGCTAAGTTTTTTGCCCAGGGCCGTATTTTCCGGACTTTCCTTTCTCCCTTCGGTCGGGCTGGCCTGCTTATCTGCCGCGACTTTCTCAGTCTGGGAGCGGGCTATATCCTGCTTGCCGGCGGTGCCGAGCTCATCGTCGTCATCAGCGCCGCGCCAGGCCGGGGCATGTCCGAAGAGGACGACTTTGCCACCAGCCGCATGTGGGAGCTCATGGGCGAAGCGCTGTCCTTTTTCTCCACCTCTTTCGTCATTTACACGAACCGGGTCGGCTTTGAGGATGGCAAAGCCTTTGCCGGAGGCTCCTTCATTTTCAACCCGAGGGGAAACCTCGTCGCCAGGGCCTCAACCCTGGACGAAGAGCTCCTCCTGGCCGAGGTCAACCTCGAGGAGGTGCGGTCGGCGAGGAAAGCCTGGCCATTCAAGCGGGATGACCGGCCCGAGCTCGTGCTTGAATCGCTGGCCAGGATTGTTCGACACGATGAAGATTAACCCGGCATTTGTGACCAAAGTCCTCTGCGCTTTCATCCGGGAGGAACTCCACCGCTTCGGATACAAGAAGGGCATCATCGGCCTGTCCGGCGGCCTGGATTCCTCTGTCTGCGCTTTTCTCGCCTGCCGGGCACTCGGTCCGGATAATGTCATTGGGCTTGTCCTTCCCTACAAGGATACCTTCAGCCAGGAGGTTAAGGACGCTCGCCTGGTTGCCCGGCACCTTGGTTTCTCCTGCCGCGTCATCGATATCGCGCCCATGGTCGATGCTTATTTCTCCAGGTATCCGACGAAGAACAAGGTTCAGGTCGGAAACAAAATGGCCCGGGAAAGGATGTCCATCCTGTATGATTTTTCAGCCCGGGAAAGGGCTCTTATCCTCGGGACGAGCAACAAGACGGAGCTTCTCCTCGGGTACGGAACAATCCACGGCGACATGGCCTGCGCCATTAACCCGCTCGGCGACCTCTACAAGACACAGATTTGGGAGCTGGCGGAATACTTAGGTGTCCCGGAGCGAATCCGGGCCAAAACACCGACGGCTGGACTCTGGCCCGGCCAAACCGATGAGGGCGAGATCGGGCTTCGGTATGCCGAGATCGACCGCATCCTTTTTGAACTCGTCGACCGCCGCCAGAGCCCGAAGGCGGTCATCGCCGCCGGCTTCCCCAAGACCTCGGTGGAGAAAATCGTCTCCCTCATCCAGAATTCGGAATTCAAGAGAAAAATGCCGCCTATCGCCAAAATCTCCTCCCGCTCGGTCGGGCACGATTTTCTCTATCCCTACGACCGCCACAAATGAGCGAGCGGGGAACTCTCTATGTTGTGGCCACTCCCATCGGCAACCTGGAGGATTTGACCCTGCGGGCGCTCCGCATCCTCAGGGAAGCGGACGCCATCGCTTGCGAGGACACCCGTCAGACGCTCAAACTTCTCTCCCGCTATAAGATTAAAAAAAGGCTGATCAGCTATTTCCAGCCCAAAGAGCGAGAAAAAATCCCCTCCATTTTGCGACTCCTCGAGGAGGGCAAGAGCGTCGCCCTCGTCTCTGATTCGGGGACACCGGGGATTTCTGACCCCGGTTTCCTGCTCGTCCGCGAAGCCATCAGGCTGGGGATAAACGTCGTTCCCATCCCCGGGGCGTCGGCTCTTGTGGCTGCTCTCTCCGCTTCTGGTCTGCCCACCCACCGTTTCCTTTTTCTCGGTTTCGCCCCCCCCAAAAAAGAAAAGCTGAGGAAGCTTCTCCTTTCCCTAAAGGACGAGGAGGCAACCCTCATCTTTTACCTTCCTGCCCGGAAACTGGCAGCATTTTTGGACCTGGCCGAGGAGACGCTCGGCAACCGGGAATCTGTCCTGGCCCGGGAGATGACTAAAATCCATGAGGAAATCCTGCGGGCAGATATTCGGACTCTCAGACAGAGGCCGGGTTTGGATAGCTTAAAGGGAGAGGTAACCCTTCTCATCAGGGGTAAAGGTAAGAAAAAAGGGTAAAAAAGTCTTTTTTTTTAAATATTGAAAAAATTTTTTTAAAAATACTTGACAAAATTATGCTAAAATATTATATTATTAGTGAAAAAAATCCAATGGAAGGAGGTAAAACATGGCTATCATCAGATGGGATCCCTTCAGGGATTTGATGACCTTAAGGGAAAGGATGAACCGCCTGTTTGAGGATGTTTTTACCTCTGCCCGCGGCGAAGAAAAAGATATCATCTCCAGCTCCTGGACGCCGGCGGTGGACATCTATGAGGATGAAAACCAGCTCGTGTTGACGGCCGAGGTCCCCGGTATCGATGAGAAGGATATCGAGATCAAGCTGGAGGACAACACGCTCAGCATCCAGGGCGAGCGGAAGATGGAGAAAGAGACGAAGGAAGAGAATTATCACCGGATCGAGAGGGCTTATGGCTCTTTTTACCGGTCCTTCACTCTTCCCAATTATATCGACCAGGACAAAATCCAGGCCGAGCACGAGAATGGCATCCTCAAAATAACCATGCCCAAGAAGCCAGAGCTCAAGCCGCGGAAGGTCAAAATCCTCAAACCAGCGGAAGGCAAAGAAAAGAAATAACCTTTCCCGAGCTGAACCGCAAGCTGGCGGCCTTCGAGCCGCCAGCTTTTTTTATTCTCTTTCAAGCCTGAGCGACGGTGACCGCCCTTGTCTCCTTCACGCCTGCCTTCCTGAGGACGAGGCTGCACTCCCGCAGAGTTGAACCCGTCGTAAAGACGTCGTCGACCAAGAGGACTATTTTCCCGGCCAATTCCTGCTCCCTCCTCACCCCGAAAGCCCCGCGCACGTTCTTTTCCCTTTCTCCTGCCTCCAAGCTCGTCTGCGGAGGCACATCCTTGATTTTGACCAGATGTTTGTCCAAAAGCTCAACGTTTCTTTGCCGCGCCAGGCGCCGGGCGATAAGTTGGGCCTGGTTGTACCCCCGCCTTCTCTTTCTCCTGGGATGCAGGGGCACGGGAACGATGGCCTCGACGCCTGCCCAGATGTCTTCAGCTTCGGCAAAAGCCCGGGCCAGGAGATCCCCCAAGAAGGCACCGAGGATTTCAAACCCCCGATACTTGAAGAGGAGGATCACATCCTTGAGGAGACCTTCATAACGGGCAAAAGAACGGTGTATGGCTAACGGAAACCCCTTCTCCAGGCATGCCGAGCAGAGGTGCGATGCCCCGGCTCCCTCGAAAAAGCGGCCACAGACAGGACAGGAAGGAGCAAAACAGGGACGGATTTTCTCCTGGCACAGCCAGCAGATAACTCTTTCCCCGGGCTTTTCGAGGAACCCGTGGCAGAGCTCGCAATAGGAGGGGAAAAAGAGGAGTTCGACCATTTTCCCCCCGGACGAAAGAACCCCCCGGAAAGAAAGCCTCACCCCTTTTCTTCTTCCTTCTTTTGTTGACAGTTGATGCAATAGGGTGTCCAGGGAAGGGCATCCAGCCTCTTCTTGCCAATGGGCTGGCCGCACATCTGGCAGATTCCAAAATCTGGAGTTTCGAGTCGGCGAAGCGCTTCGTCGATAAGCCGAAGTTGCTCCCTTTCAGCATGGGATAAACTCAACAGGAATTCCTTGGTATAGGAACTCTCGGCCTTGTCTACGACATCTTGGGCAATATCCGGCTCGACTTCCTTGCTTTCACTGTAGAATTCGCTGATCTTCTTGACAATCTTTTCCTTCTGCGCCAGGAGAGACTTCCGGTAAACCTGTTTCTCTTTCTTGGTCAATTTCACTCCTTTACTTGGCATAACGCATTCCTCTACGGATGGTCAGGGCCCGATAGATTTGTTCGAGGAGCGCCACGCGCGTCAACTCATGCGTAAAAGTCATCCGGGAAAGGGAAAGAACAAGATGAGCCCGTGCCAAGATCCTGGGCGCCAGCCCAGCGAAGCCGCCAACGATGAACGTCACGGGCCGGCTCTCCTCCGCCAGACGGCCGAGCAGTCGAGCAAAACCGTCCGAAGTGAACTGTTTCCCTCTCTCGGAAAGGCATATAATATAGTCATCCCCGAGATGCTTTTCAAGGCCGCGGGCCTCGATTTCTTTTATTTTTTCCACTTCTCTCTCCTTGAGACCCCGCGCCTCCTTAGTTTCCAGCACCTGGCACGTCTCAAGCTGCCGAATCCGGCGGATGTAGAACTCCTCCAGCGACTGCCAATCCCTTTGTCTGGTCTTGCCTGGCCAGAGGATCTTGATCTGCATCGTGCACCCGGACCTCCCTGCTTTCAAGCCATCCGCCGTGAAACTCGGGCAGCCCCAAAAATGGTCACTAAAAAATAATGATTTGCCCGTCAAAAGTCAATATTCTTTTAGGCTATTCGAAGTAGCAAAACGTTAGCTGGTCAGCTCATGTTGCCCCGAGCCGCCCCCGCCCCCCAGAACAAGTCCGGTCGGTTGGCCCAGTCTTGGCTCGGCATGGGGTGAGCCGAAATCACGCCACGATTTCTCATATCGGCACTTCCACCATTCGCGCCTCTCTCTCCTCTCGCCACTCATCCCTCGCCCCGCTCCGCCGTTCCCTCCGCTACGGCGGCTTCAGGCCGGCCTCCAGGCCGCCCTGCGTGTAATCCCGGATACATTGTGGCGTGCTCCCCTGAAGATTTGCTGCTTCCTAATTTATTTGCTGTACGATACCTTCGGTGCATCCCCCCACAAC
>CAYUKK010000185.1:0-5890 GCA_964445305.1 uncultured Eubacteriales bacterium | reverse complement strand
AAAATCGGCTGTTTCGATTTCAGAGCGAGGGGCGGTGACGGTCAATAAACAGATTTCGCCTCTCCTCTCGATGCCGATGGGTTCTTCTATCCTGTAGGTTCGATAAAAGCCCTCTTCCGCACCCGGGATCCCTCCTTCCTGCGGCGATTGGCCTCTGACTTCAAGCTGCCTCTGTTTTTTTGAATTTTCCTGCGTCCAGAGCAGCTTTATCTTGTATGCTTTTCCAGAAGCCCAAGCGTAGTCTAAAACGATATTGTACTGACCCCTTTCCAGGGGCGAAGAGGAAGGGATGTTTTTTCCACCCTGGAAGACCAGAAACAACCCCACCTTGCTCTCATTGAGGAGAAGATCCTGGATCAACACTTTTCCTTCTTTGACTTCGAAGGGAAAGGAGATCCGGTAATAGGGCTCGTTCAGGGTTGGGGCCTGGAAAATGAGAGATGTTGCGCCGGCATGGCTGACAAGACAAAGCCAGACGAGATAAATTCCCTTTTTTCTCATTTTTCTATTCCCTCAAGAGGGGTTTGTAGTAGGGGTTCGTCCGATGGTCGGGCACGTCGACGAACCCTTTTCCGACAAAGTCCTGGACAGCCAGGGGAATACGGTTATAAACCCCGATTTCTTTTCCCTTTTTCCAAAAGGCATCCTCGATGACAGCGTATTCGACGGGGAAAACGAGCTCCCCCTTTTCATCGAACCCGGTGAAGGCGACATCGATCATCAACGCGACATTCCTGGCCAGGCGGTTTTCCGTGTAGGGAGTGACAGCTCCGTATCCCTCTTGGCACTCAGAGCAACCGGTGTTGTGGATAAACGTGTAGGGCTCGCGCGGTGTTCTCGGCCGGCCATACTTGTCCTTGATTTTTGTTCCATCGAGGTACTTCTTCCCCTGTTTGTCAATAAAGTTGGAGGGGAGGTCCTTTCGGGCAGCTTGAGCAGTCGCTTGCATCACCGTATGATAAAGACCCTCCAGGGCTTTGAGGAAGGCATTCTCCTCTCTCGTCCACTCCGCCCCGACCTTGACCGTGCGGCGCATGATGCCGTGGTAGCCATTGAAAGTCGGGCTCAGACCGAGGCTGACGAATTCCCCTTTCTTGATGATGCGGTTGGTGGCCGGCCCGATCACGGTCTTGCCCCTTGGTCCTGAGGTGACGATCGTCGGGAAGCCCGTCCGCCCCGCTCCGAGCCGTTTCATGATGTAGTCGGCCACTGCGGCGACGTCGAGCTCTCTGACGCCGGGGTGAAGGACGGCCAGCATGCCCAGGAAGGCGGCGTCGGCGATCCGGTTGGCGACGGCACAGATGGAAAGCTCGGTCAGGCTTTTTTCATACTTGAGCAGGCGCAAAAGCTCGAGGTCGAAGGTGACGTTATCGGCTCCAAACCTTCCCTGGAAAAGTGTCACATGGTCGTAAGGGATAAACTGGCCGCTCGAAAGGATTGCCACCTTCACTGGCTTTCCAGGCCGATAGGGAACGAGCCTGTAGACGACGTCCTCGAGGCGGCCAAACTTGGCGAAGCGGTAATCTTCATCGGAGATCTGGTATTCGCGAAGGAGCGCAATTCCTGCGCCCGAAGCGGCTACAGATTCCTCGATCACATGCCCGCCTTCTGAACCTGCGACAACGACCGGCTTTCCCCGGGCCGGAATGAGGATGCCGTAGCGTTCGATGATGGGGTCGAAAACGCCCGCCACCCAGGCCACGTCCGAGCGGTCAAGCTCGCTGCCGCAAGCGTAAGCGATGTCATAGCCCTTCTCCTGCATCCTTTTCTGGACTCTTGCCCAGCGCTTCGCGTACTCCGCTCGGCCTATTTTTAAGTCCCTCTTGACCCTTGGGTTATGGGTTTCGATGATCTTCTCGAGTACGTCAGGCTTCATTCTTTGTTTTCCTCCTTTCTTAGCGGTAAGGCCTTTGCCGGGACGATGGCAATGGTCTCGAGAAACCTTTTTCTGGGAAAAACGGGCCTTTTATTTTATGAGAACGAAGAAAGGAAATCAAGGCGACGTGCTTCGACCTTCGCTCTCCTCTCGCCGAACCGAGAGGAACGATGCCCGCTCGTCGCTCTTACGGACTTCTCGTCGCTCATCCTCGCCCCGCACCCCTTTCGAATGAGATGCGGCTCGAAGTTACAATCCAGGACGAGCGCAAGTTCATTGGCCGTGGCACTTGAAATAAATCTCCAGTTGGAGTGAATAGGATAGTCTTAGCGGAAAATGAAAAGAATGGATGCAGAGGGATGCTTAGGAGAGGCTTGGCGTTGCAAAAGGGAAGCCTATCGGATGCGGTAGAACCACATCAGGGGAAGCCAGAGCTGGTGTGCATAGGGGATGCGCTTGTGGTTAACGAGGACTTCGGTTGTGTCCCATTCGTGAACGAGGTTGAAGAGAGCGAAGAGGTCGTCCACCTCGGTCGGGGTGTAGGTGGCGCTGTGACGGACCCATTCGCCGCTTCCTTCTTCCTTGTAAGCGGGGTTTTTCTTGGCCAATTCCACCGCTTTCTCATAGTTCGGGGAAAGTTTGTGGCCGAAAACGAGGGTAATTTTGAATTCCTTCGCCTTAGGGCTGGGGTAGAGGATGTCGCGAAGCTTTTCTTCGGTTTCCTTATCTTCAGCTTTGGACGCACCCATGGGAGATTAGCTTATCTTTAGCGGTGGCCAAAAGTCAACACCACGAATTGCCTCATTTAAAATCTATATGAAATTGATGCGTTGCCTCATGAGAAAATCGACACGAAATCATCTTGCCATCTGGCCGGTAGAGCCCTTTAATGACTTTCTTGAGTTCGAGCTTCAACTTCTCAAATTTCGCCTCCGTGATCTCCCCCTCCAGCGCCGAATTCTGAACCCAGGTGAGATACTTCCCAATTCTCGGGTCAAGATGAGTTTTGTAAATGTCTCTAAGCACTGCCATCCTTTTCCCTTGATCAAGATAATGTTCCGCTAATTTGAGAATCATGTGTCCGGAGTTATAGTGCTCTCGTGGATAGAATGTTCCGATTTCAACCTCAATTTTTTGTCACTAATTCAAAAAAGTTCTTTTCCAGAATTCTGTAGAAGGGAATAAAGAAAATTTGGGTTTGGTTCATGCTTACGGATGTATTGAGTGCAAGATTTACGACTAAAGCTTTTTCTGGTTTATATCTTTCGGCGAAACTTCTTAATGACCTGGGTATTTCCGGTTTTGCCAGCTTCTTGTATTTTACTTCGACTGGCATAAGATATCTACCTGAATCCATTACAAAGTCGATTTCGGCTTTCTCCTTGGTTCTCCAGAAATATATTCCTGTTGAGCTAATTACGGTCTTCTCTTTGAGGATATTAAGAACAAAATTCTGAAAAATAAAGCCCATTTCTTTAAGGCTTCCGAAAGTTCCGAAAGCAAAATTTCTTAAACCGAGGTCATAGAAGTAGAAAATCGAAGATTTAGTTATTTCCTTGCGAATGTTTCTAAAATAAGGAGAAACCCTACGAATGATAAAAGTCTTTTCGAGATACCAGAGATATTCTTTCAATGTTTTAACTGTTATCCCCAAAGTTGAGGACAGTTCAGAAAGGTTGGTAAGATGGCCAATCTGGGCTGCTAATATCTTTACCAGGTTACTAAAGGCCTCAGTTTTGTGAATTTTCAATAAATACGAAATATCTCTTTCGATGTAACTCTGATAGATTTCATTGATTAATTTTAGCTTCTCATCAAGCTTTTCTTCCAGGACGATACGAGGATAGCCACCAAAATTCAGATATTCTTCGAGAAGCTCGTGTGTCTTTTCTGTTTCAAGAGAAAAAAATTCAGCCAGCCGGTCTTCATAGCGGTATTCTGTTTTGAAGTTTATAAACTCTTCAAATGATAAAGTGGGCAGCTCGAAAATTCTTTTCCGTCCGACAAGTGATTCATGGATCTTTTCTTTCAACTCAACGCTGCCTGAGCCGGAGACAATAAATTTATAGGGTAAGTCCATATCGTAAACACCTTTTAGAAAGAGGCCTGCGTCTTCCTTGCGCTGGATTTCATCAATAAAAACAAATCCCTTTTGTTTCCCCAGCTCTAATTCAATTTTCTTTATCAGTCGTGCCTGAGAACTGAAGAACTCTTTATCGTGTTCGATATCTAAGTTGAGAAAGAGAGTTTTTTCACCTTTTCTTTCCAGATATTCCTTAAGCATGAGCATAAGGGTCGTCTTCCCTGCCTGCCTTGGGCCAACAATAAAACTGATTTCTTTCTTTGAAAGATGGTCTTTAAGTTCATCGAGCATGTATCTTTTAATCATAATTCTATTTTAGCCCGATTATTTTGGAAGTCAAGCATTAAAATTCTCGGGCTGGTTATGTGCTCTTTCTTGCCTCCACGAATTGCAAATAAAAATAAATTGAAGCCTCGGCCGAACAGCAAGCCGTAAAAGAGCTCTCTAAGGCACTGGGCATTAAAGTCATGGATAGACCCCTCAAATAGTGTTGATTTGGTGGTGAGCCATCATGGTTAGATTTTTAGATGACTTGACAGGCGGCCACTCTCAAAGGATGAGCATGCAATCGCCGTAGCTATAGAAGCGGTATTTTTGCTGGACAGCCTCGGCATAAGCTTTGAGGATGAGGTCGCGGCCGGCGAAAGCGCAGACCAGCATGAGAAGGGTGGAGCGTGGGAGATGGAAGTTGGTCAAGAGCCGGTCCACGACCTGGAAGCGGAAACCTGGATAGATAAAAAGGGAAGTCGAGCGGGCGCCAGGTGTAACCCTGCCACCTTCGGCCGCGCTTTCGAGGGCCCGGACTACCGTCGTCCCCACGGCAAGGATGGCTCGACCCTCTCGCTTGGCGGCGTTAATCTTCTGCGCAGCTCCAGGGCTGATGGTATAGCGCTCCTCGAGCATCCGGTGGTCTTCGACCCTCTCCTGGCGCACGGGCTGGAACGTGGCTAACCCGACCTCGAGGTTGATAGAACAGACGCTCACTCTTTTTCGTTGGATGCGCTTAAAAACGCCTGGCGTGAAGTGAAGGCCGGCGGTGGGCGCGGCGATAGCCCCTTCTTTTCGCGCATAGACAGTCTGGTATCTCCGGCGGTCAAAATCCCTCCATCTCGCGTCTTGCTTTTGCCTTTTGATATAAGGGGGGAGAGGAGCATACCCGGTGCGATGGAGAAGGCTCCGGACATCGGCCGAAAGGAAATGGAGCACCCTCTTTCCTTCCTCGTCGACTGAGATGACAGTTCCCTCAGCCCCGTGAGCGAAAAGAATCCTGTCACCAGCTTGGACATGCTTCGCCGGCCGGCACAGGACTTCCCAAACTCCGCCGTCCCTCTCTCTTACGAAAAGAAATTCTATGTCTTTGTCTCCTTTCTTACCCCAAACCCGGGCGGGGATTACTTTTGTGGCGTTGAGAACGAGAACATCCCCTTTCTCGAGATAATCGGGCAAATTCCGGAAGCGGGCGTGGCTCATTTTCCCCTCCCGCCTCGAAACGACCATCATCCGTGAGGCATCCCGGCGAGGGAGCGGCTTTTGAGCGATGAGCTCGGGGGGAAGGAAGTAATCGAATTCGGCCGTGAACACGAAGACCTTACTTGAACAGTTTTTTCTGCGACGAAGCCAGCGGCGATGGCGGAGCGAAACCGAGGTGCTCGTAGGCTTTAGCCGTGATTTTCCGGCCCCGGATGGTCCTTTCCAGAAAGCCGATACGCATGAGGTAGGGTTCGTAGATGGCTTCAATCGTGTCCTTCTCTTCATCGATAGCCGCAGCGATGGTGGCGATACCAACAGGACCACCGCCAAAATTTTCGATGATGGTCAGGAGAATCTTCCTGTCGACCTCGTCGAGGCCAAGGGAATCGACTTCCATCATGTCCAACGCCGTCGTGGCCTCCTTGGCGGTGATCATGCCATCGGCTTTGACATCCGCATAA
>CAYUKK010000184.1:0-5630 GCA_964445305.1 uncultured Eubacteriales bacterium | reverse complement strand
GTTGGTGACGACGATGCGGTCGGCGTACTGGCGGTAGATCTCGAGGAGGATATCCCTTGCCTTTGTCGTCTCGACACCGATGATGATCCGGTCGGGGTTGAGAAAATCGGAGACGGCTGAGCCCTCGCGGAGGAATTCGGGGTTCGAAGCGATATCGAATTCAACCTCGCTTTTCCGGTAGAGGTTCATCGTCCGTTTGATCCAGTAAGAAGTCTTGACCGGCACCGTGCTCTTTTCGACAACCAGCTTGTAGCGGTCGAGGTTCTCGGCAATGAGGCGGGAAACTTCTTCAATCTGACTCATGTCGGCGCGTCCATCCTCCTGTTGGGGAGTGCCGACACAGACGAAAACGACATCCACTTCCCGAATGGCCCCGGCCACATCCTGGCTGAAAGAGAGCGCTTTTTTCTTCATGTTCAACGAGAGGAGCTCCTCCAGACCGGGCTCATAGATGGGAAGGACACCACGATTGATTTTTTCGATCTTCCCCCCATCCTTGTCCACGCCAATGACCTCATGTCCCAGCGCGGCCAGGCCGGCAGCCGTGACCAGCCCGACATATCCCGTCCCGATGACACTGATCTTCATGCCTTCCTCCCTCAGGCCTTGATGACGTTTTTCCTCTTCTTCTTGATGGCATTGCGGGTATCGATAATGAGCGGCGCGGCGCGGGCTATCCAGTCGTAGTCAAAAACGGAATGGTCGGTGGCGATGATGACGGCGTCGCTGTTTTTGAGACGCTTCGCTGTAAGCGCCACCGAGTGGAGCTCCAAGCCAGGATATTGGCGATGACCGCCTGACCGCGGCACATAGGGGTCATGGTAGGCAACCCGTGCCCCTTTCTCCATGAACAAGCTAATGATCTTGAGCGAGGGGGATTCCCGCTGGTCGTCGACATCTCTCTTATAGGCGATGCCGAGAACGAGCACACGCGCCCCGCGGATGGATTTTCCCTGCCGATTGAGGGCCTCGATGGTCTTGTTGACAACGTAGTATGGCATTCTCGTGTTGATTTCACCGGCCAGCTCGATGAACTTCGTCGGGTAGTCGACTTCCTTGGCTTTCCAGGTGAGATAGAAGGGGTCAACGGGAATGCAGTGGCCACCATAGCCGGGTCCAGGATAGAAAGGCATATAGCCAAAAGGCTTCGTCGAAGCAGCCTGGATAACTTCCCAGATGTCGATTCCCAGCCGCTCGAAAATGACCTTCATCTCGTTGACCATGGCAATGTTCACCGAACGGAAGATGTTCTCGAGGAGTTTGACGGCCTCGGCCACCCGCGGCGAGGAGACGGGAACCGTCTTGATGACGACCTGACCGTAAAGGAATCGAGCCAGTTGCAAGCAGTTCTTGGTCAGCCCGCCTATCACTTTGGGGATTTGGGCCGTCGAATACGTCTTGTCGCCCGGGTTTTCCCGCTCGGGCGAGAAGGCAAGGAAAAAATCCTCGCCGGCTTTCAATCCCTTCCCCTCGAGGATGGGAAGCATTTCTTCCTCCGTCGTCCCAGGGTAGGTCGTGCTTTCGAGCACGATGAGCTGTCCTTTCCTCAGGTAACGGGCAATGGTTCGGCTTGTCGAAAGAATGAAGGAAAGGTCGGGGTTCTTGTGGGCATCGAGAGGGGTGGGCACGCAGATGATGATGACATCCATCGCCGCGAGCCGCGAAAAATCCGAAGTCGCCCGAAACTTCTTTTGAGCGAGAAAAGCCTTAAGCTCCTGGGCTGAGATATGCCGGATGTAACTGCGGCCACGGTTGAGGGAAGCGACTTTCTTCGGGTCGATGTCAAACCCGGTGACGGGGAAGCCGGCTTGAAGGAACAATTTAACAAGGGGCAGGCCGACGTACCCAAGCCCGATGATGCCCACGTTCGCTTCCTTCATCTTGATCTTGCTGGCCAGCAACCGGAATCGCCGATTCATCTCATCTCCTCCCTTTGTACCAGGCCACTGTCATTTTCAAGCCCTGGATAAAGCTAACCATGGGTTCATAGCCAAGGAACCTCTTGGCCCGGGTGAGGTCAGCATAGGAATGCCGGATCTCACCCGGCCGCGGGCCGGTATATTCTGGCTCGACGCTCATGCGCGTGAGCCGGCCTATCTCCTGGGCAAGGGTGTTGACGGTCGTCCTCTCGCCGCAGGCGATATTAAAGACCCCGCCCGTCGCCTCAGCCGGAGCTTCAAGGGCCCGGAGGTTGGCCTCGACGACGTTGGCCACGTAAGTAAAATCCCGCGATTGTTCGCCGTCGCCGCAGATCAGGGGCTTCTGGCCTGCCAAAGTCCGGGTGATGAAGAGCGGAATGACAGCCGCATACGGAGAAAGCGGGTCCTGACGAGGGCCGAAGACATTGAAATAACGGAGAGAAATGGTTTCCATCCCAAAGGCATCGGTAAATATCTGACAGTATTCTTCGCCAATCCGCTTGCTTAAGGCATAAGGCGAAAGCGGTCTTCCCTCATTGCCTTCCCGCTGCGGCAGCCTTAAATCACCCCCATAAACAGATGAGGAGGAAGCAAAAATAAACCTCTTCACTCTGGCCTTGAGGGAAGCCCAGAGCAGGTTCAGGGTACCGTTGACGTTGATATCATGGGTGAGGAGGGGGTCGTCAAGAGAACGCGTCACCGACGCGAGAGCGGCCTGATGGAGAACGTAATCAACACCGATCACAGCCTGCTGACATGTCTTGAGACTCCGGATATCCCCTTCGATGAGCTCAATCAGTCCTTCGAGCGCGGCCAGGTTCTCCCTTTTCCCGGTCAGGAAGTTATCGACAACCCTCACCTTTTCGCCGCGGCGGACGAGCTCCTCGACAAGATGGGAACCGATGAACCCGGCTCCTCCTGTGACCAGAAACGTTTTCACTTTTTTTCTCTCTTTCTCGACAACGAATCAAAGATAGCCGAGTTCTTCCAGCCGCCGGATGACCTTGGCCGCGCTTTCCTCGAGCGTCTCTTTGTCGGTTTCAAGCAGAATTTCGGGGTTGATGGGCTCCTCATAGGGGTCGGAGATCCCGGTGAATTCTTTGATTTCCCCGCGCATCGCTCTTTCGTACATACCTTTGACATCCCGCTGAATGCAGATTTCAAGGGGACATTTGGTGTAAACTTCGATGAAGTGGCCGATTTCCCGGCGCGCATGGGCCCGGATTTCCCGGTATGGGGAGATGAACGAGGTCAGGACAGCGACACCGTTCCGGGTGAGAAGTTTGGCCACAAAAGTCACCCGTCGGATGTTCTCGTTACGATCTTCCCTGGAAAAGCCAAGGTCCCGAGTAAGGCTCTGGCGAACGACATCCCCGTCCAGCCTCTCCACTCGAAGACCCCGTTGGCGAAGGATTTCAGCCACCCTGTCCGCCACGGCTGACTTCCCCGAGCAGGGAAGGCCAGTAAACCAGAGGGTAAAGCCTTTCTGATCGCAACCTTTTCCTTTGAACCTACCTGCTTCCATGGCCAAGGCGCCTTATTCGACGAAAGGATGCTCAAACTCCATGATGACTCGAGCTACCTCCGGCCGCATCAGCTCGGGCGGCGGCACTTCTCCTTTCATCAATAAATCCCTTATCCTCGTCCCGCTGAATTCGACGTGCTCAGCTGGAGGGTGGGGGCAGGTTTTTTCATTGACGACGGACTGGCACTTCCGGCAGTAGGAAAAGGACTTAAAGAACAGGGGAACGATACCCAAGTCAGGGAACTCCTCAAAGATATCTTGCGCCGCGTAGGGGGGGTAGTAGGTGCCTACGCCCGCATGGTCTCGGCCGATGATGATGTGGGTGCATCCGAAATTCTTGCGGATGATGGCGTGGAAAATCGCTTCGCGTGGTCCCGCATAGCGCATTTCCATCGGGAGGATGGCCATTACCGCCCTCTCCCTAAGATAATAGTGCTTGATGAGCTCCTCGTAAGCGGCCAGGATGACTTCATCCTTGAAATCGCCCTTCTTTTTTCGGCCGATGACCGGGTTGACGAAAATGCCGTCCAGGAAGGCCAGGGCGGTCTTCTGGACATACTCATGGCCAATATGGGGGGTGTTGCGGGTCTGAAACCCGACAATAGTTTTCCACCCTTTCTGGCGGAAGAGAACCCTCGTTTCGCGCGGCGTGAGCCGGTAACGGTCAAACGGCGTCGGCACAATCTCGAGGAGGTCAACCGGCCCGCCAAGAAGGACTTCTCTCATCTTGAGAACATTGGCCACGCCCGGGTGAGCGGCGTCCACAGTCGAGAAGATTTTCCGAGCCAGCTCTTCCTTGTCGAATGCGTATTTCTCTTCCAGATGAAAAATGGCCACCGGACGGCCCTCCTCGCTAACAAGCAAGATTTCCTGTCCCTCCCTGAGGGAATCGGCCTGGCTGGAGGAGACATCGAGAACGATGGGAATAGTCCAGGGGATATCATTGGCCAGCCGCATATAATCAAGCACGTTCCGGTAGTCACGGCGCCCCATGAAGCCTTCGAGGGGACTGAAAGCGCCGGTGGCCAGGTTTTCAACCTCAGAAATCGTCTCCTGACTGATAACAAGGGAGGGCAGAAATCGGGCTTTGGCCATCGCCTCGGCCTTTCTCTCCCCCTCAAGCACCCGGGCTGTTAACTTTCCCCCGTGGGGTGGTATCATTCTTGCCTCCGCCAATCCCTTTCTCAGCCAGCTTCACGCCTCTCGCCTGCCTCTTTAAATCCAGGAGAGGACTCAGCTCATCGATTTCAATCCAGATAGCCGAGAGCCTTCAACCTCTCCTTGATTTTCTCTTCGTCCTCCTGGCTGAAGACCTCCGTAGCCGGCTTTTCCTGGGAAAGCCTTTCTCTGAGGACCCGGGTGATATATTCAGCGACCGAGGGGATGGTGGTCCCTTTGATCACCTCCTCAATCCTCCGGTAAAGAGAGGCGGGGATAGAAACGGTCTTAAACTCCTCTTCCATGGCCATTGGACTCCAAAATCAACTGAAATTTATATACCAGATGAGCTTATTTTGCAACCTCTTGCGGTTTCCCAGGATTGCCCATAGAATCACGCTACGGGTCCTGTCGCGGTTCACCCCCGGCCAGGCTCGGAGTTGGGATTGCGAAGCCCGCTCGTTTCCCCAGCGAGCAAACTCGCTCCGACTCAGCCTTCGCTCTTCTCTCGCTTGGCTCGAGAAACCGTGCCCGCTCAGGCTTCGACGGGCTTTCTCACCCAGACTCCTCGCCTGTTCCCCCCAATTCCCCAAGGGGAATTAATGGGCCTTAGAATCAACATCGGGAAAGTGTGTGGCCAGGCTCGGAGTGGGGATTGCGAAGCTCGCCCGTTTCCCCAGCGAGCAAACTCGCTCCGACTCAGCCTTCGCTCTTCTCTCGCTTGGTTCGAGAAACCATGCCCGCTCATGCTTCGACGGGCTTCCTCACCCAGACTCCTCGCCTGTTCCCCCCAATTCCCCAAGGGGAATTAATGGGCCTTAGAATCAACATCGGGAAAGTGCGTGGGGAGGCTCGGGTCTTGTCGGCCCCCGAACCACGCCACCCCTCGGGTGTCGGCCTATGGCCCTTATTTTGCGTAATCGAAAGCCGTTTCGCCACACAGGAAGTTCCCATCGGCAATCTTGGCATGGCATGGAAAGCCTTGACAAGGGGGGAGACTTAGTGTTTATAATGAGGAAGAAAAAATT
>CAYUKK010000183.1:0-42642 GCA_964445305.1 uncultured Eubacteriales bacterium | reverse complement strand
GGGTCATCTCGGCCGATCTTGCCTACAGCCGCATCTTTCAGATTGTCCCAAAGACATATCATGACTATATCCGTCCTCTCGACCCCAGGAACATCCTCTTCAAGGACTGGGAATCCATCCAGGCCGGCATCCTTCTCATTGGAGAAATTAAGGAAGGGGAAAACGACGGCGTCATTTTCGAGGGTAACCTCTACGACGTCAAAGCGGCCAGGCATATCTTCGGCAAGCGCTACCAGGCGGCGAAGGATCTCTACCGGCTCGCCGGCCACAGGATGGCTGACGAGATTGTCAGAGTCCTCTCCGGAGAAAAGCCGATTTTCACTTCGAAGATAGTGTTTGTCTCCGACCGGGACGGCAACGACGAGCTCTACATGATGGACTACGACGGCCACAACCAGACCCGGCTGACCTTCAACAAGTTCAGGGACTACATGCCGGCCTGGTCCCCGGACGGGAAAAAAATCGCTTATACCTCCTACACGGGGGTCGATGTCGCAGGCCTCTTCCTGCTCGATCTCGAGGCCGGGAAAAAGACTCCTGTAACCATCCGGGGGACGAGCTTTTCACCGGATTTTTCGCCGGATGGAAAGAGGCTGGCTTTCTGCTCGACCATGGACGGAAACGCGGAGATCTACGTTGCCTCGGCAGACGGAAAGAATATCAAGCGCCTGACCTACAACCCGTCCATCGATACCGCTCCCTCCTGGTCTCCGACCGGCCGGGAGATTGCCTTCGTCTCCGACCGCAGCGGAACTCCCCAAATCTATATCATGGATGCCGAGGGTTCTAACGTCCGGCGCGTCAGCTTCGGCGGCACCTACCACGATTCGCCGGCCTGGGCTCCCACCGGCGACAGAATCGTCTACGTTTCTCGGGTCGAAAACATCTTCGACCTCTACGTCCTCAACCTCCGCTCCAACCAAATCACCAAGCTAACCGAAAGCAACGCTCGGAACGAATCCCCTTCCTGGTCGCCCGACGGCCGCCACATCGTTTTCTCCTCCAACTTAAGCGGAACAATCCAGCTCTATACCATCGATTATGACGGTGCCAACCTGCGCCGCCTCACTTCCCAGGGAAATAACAAGTTGCCGCACTGGTCGAAATGAGCTGGATGCCTGCCTGATGCACAAAAACTGACAACCGGCTATATGCGCAAGAAAAGATGAAATATTCTGCGCCGCGGGAGGGTGAAACGCAACATGACAGGTCGGGTCTTCCCTGGGCAATTTCGGGCCGTCATATTTTCGTTGACAACGGGAAGTTTATTTGGATAAAATGCCTGAGCGCATGGTGTTTAATAGACAATTTTTCAATCCCAACAAGGAGGAGGAAGAGGAATGATGAAAAAGGTCATCGTCCTTCTGGTCGTTTCCGCTTTGGCCATGCTCTTCTTCATGAACTGCAAGCCAAAGGCCAAAGTGGCGCCGCCACCACCACCGCCCGTAAAAGAGCAACCCAAGATTGAAAAAGTCGAGGAAGCACCCGCCGTCAAGAAGCCCGAGCTCACAGAAGAAGAAATCTTCATGTCCAAAACGCTTGAACAAATCAACCTCGAAGCTCCCCTCAAGATGATCCATTTCGACTTCGACAGGTACTTCATCCGTGCGGATGCCAAGCCTGTCCTCGAAGCCAACGCTGCCTGGCTCAAAAAATTCCGCACCACCAAGATCCTCATCGAAGGCCATTGCGATGAGCGGGGAACCGAGGAGTACAACCTCGCCCTCGGAGAGAAACGGGCCAAGAGCACCATGGAATATCTCGTATCTCTTGGCATTTCACCCGACAGGATGAAGATCATCTCCTACGGCAAGAGCCAGCCTCTCGACCCCGGCCATGATGAAATCGCCTGGCAGAAAAACAGGCGCGCCCAGTTCTTGATCATCGAGAAATAGAGTTTTTTCAATGAGGAAAACTTGGGCGGGGCTCGGCCTCGCATTCTTGGTGGCGGCCTTCCTCTTAGCCGCCCAAGACCGGAGCAAAAAAGTCTACGAACTCATCTACGAAGATATCCAGGTTTTGAAAAAGCAGCTCCTGGCCATAGAGGAGAGACAGGGCCGGGATGCGGCCGAAATACGCCTCCTCAAGGAGCAAATGAGGGAGTTCCAGAACCAAATCAAAGCGCTCCAGAAAGACCAGACCGGACTCCAGCAGGGCCTTCAGAGCATCCCCTCCCAGTACCAATTCCTCCTGGACAAGATCGACCAGATGAACCTCACCCTCGCCCGCATCGCCGAAGACCTTTTGCTCCTGAAAAGCGCACCGACTTCACCCCCGACTGCCGGACCGCCCCCAACGGAAAAGCCTTCAACCGCCGCGGAAAAGAAAGCACCGGAAAAGAAAAAGGAGGCCCTGGCCGAAGAGCCGAAGCCGGCCGGGCCTCCTCCTTCCCTCTCGCCCCAAGATGTCTACAACACCGCCTATTCTGACTACCTTCAGGGCAATTTTGACTTGGCTGTAGACGGGTTCAAGATTTACCGGGAAAATTTTCCCGAAAGCCCGCTGGCGGATAACGCCCTCTACTGGATCGGCGAATGCGCCTTCAGTCAGGGCCATTTCGAGGCAGCGATCGAGCATTTCAACGACCTCATCCTCAATTATCCGCAAAGCGATAAGATTGCCGCCGCTTATTTGAAAAAAGGCCTTGCCCTGGCTGAGCTGGGGAAAAAGGAAGAGGCGGTGATGGTCCTGAAGCTCTTGATGGGCAAATACCCCCTGGAGGAGGAAGCCCGGATCGCACAGGCAAAAATCAAGGACCTCATGCCCAAAGATGAGAGACATCAATAGCCTGAATAAAGTCATCCTCATCGGCCGCCTTGGCGGCAAGCCAGAGCTTCGCTACCTGCCTCAAAAAGAGCGGGCTGTAGCCCGCTTCACCCTGGCCACGAACGAAAGGCTCTTCAATCCTGCCACCAACGAAAGCCAAATCCGCGCTGAATGGCACCGAATTGTCGTCTGGGGAAAGCTGGCCGAGTTCTGTGAAAAATATCTAAGCCAGGGAAAGCAAATCTACCTGGAGGGCAAACTCAGAACTCGAAGCTGGCAGGACCGCAACGGAAACAAGAGGTCGACGACCGAGGTCGAAGCCCAGAACATCATCCTCCTTGGCCGACGCGAGGAAGCGGCCGAGATCGAGCCCTTCCCGGCCGAATCCTTCCCGCCCGATTTTCCGGCTGAAGAGGAAGCTGTGCCGCCAGAAGAAGGGGAGGGAGAAGACGAAGTCCCCTTTTAAAAAACGTTTGCCGACTTTTCGCCAGCGTGACAAAAAAATACAAGCCTGAACAGGAATTCAGGCGCCGCATCAGGGAAGAAAATCGACCGTGGGGAAAGTTCCGTTCCTTTCCCTACCGCCTGGCTAAGAGCATCAAAATCATCACTGTTAAACCCGGAGCCGCCCTGTCCCTTCAATTCCATCGTTGCCGCAGCGAATTCTGGGTTATCCTGGATCATGGTTTAGAAATCACTGTCGGCCCGAAAGTCTGGCAACCGGCGAAAGGGGAAGAAGTGTTGATCCCCAAGCGAACGCCGCACCGGTTGCGCTGTGTTGGTCCAGGACCAGCCAGGGTCATGGAAATCTGGATCGGTCGGTCTTCGGAAAGCGATATCGTCCGGCTCGAGGACGATTACGGTCGCGCTCGTTGAAAGGGCGACCAATTCCTGGGTGAAGGTTCGTTCAGAGAGCCTGCCCCATGAGAAAGGCCCGGGGATGCTTGGCCAGGACGCGCTCGATCACATGCTCCTCGACCTCTTGAGCCGTTCTCAGCGTCAGCGCCTCCTCAACCATCTTTTCGAGTGTCTTTAGCTCCACAGACCGCAGCGTCTTTTTGATCTTGGGGATGAAGATCGGGTTCATGCTGAACTTCCTCAAACCTGAGCCCAGCAGGACCAAAGCGGAAAGGGGGTCGGCGGCCATCTCGCCGCAGATCGTCACATCCTTCCCCTCGCGCAAGGCGGTCTCGATGATGAACTTGATCAGCCGTAATACGGAGGGATGGAGTGGCTTATAAAGATAGGAGACGAATTCATTCGACCGATCCACAGCCAGATAGTACTGGATAAGGTCGTTCGTCCCGATGCTCACATAGTCCACTTCCTTCAGCAAGACGTCGGCGATGGCGGCGGCCGCTGGCACCTCGATCATAACGCCGAGAGGAATCTGGCGGTCAAATTTGTGCTTCTCCCTTTCCAGCTCTTGCTTGACTTCTTCCAAAAGGAGCTTGACCTCGGCGATTTCTTCGAGCTCCGTGATCATCGGAATCAGGACCCGAACATTTTTCCAAGCACTGGCTCGGAGGATAGCCCGGAGCTGCGTTTTGAAAAGGCTCCGGTTGCGGAGAGAGAAGCGAATGGCCCGGAGACCGAGAGCTGGGTTCGGCTCTTTCTCGATTTTCAGCTGGGGCAAGCTTTTTTCCCCTCCGATGTCGACCGTCCGGATGTAAACCGGGGAAGGATAGGCAGACTTGGCAAGGCGGGAATAGACAGAAAAGTGATCTTCTTCGGTGGGCAGGCTTTCTCTTTGCAAATAAATGAATTCCGACCGGAAAAGCCCGATCCCCTCCGCTCCCAGAGAGAAAGCCAGGCTCACCTCTTCGGGCAGCTCGATATTGGCCAGCGGATAGAAGCGAACCTCGTCGAGGGTGAGGGACTTCAGCCTGGCCGTCTTCTTCAATTCCTTAAAGTACTTATCATATTTTTCCTTCTTGCTCTGGAATTCCTTCCGGACAGCTGGCGGAGGGTTGATGAGCACCTCGCCGTCTGTTCCGTCGACGATGACAAAATCGCCGTTCTTGACCTGGTGAGTGACATCATGAAGCCCGACGACAGCGGGGATGTTCATCGAGCGGGCCAGGATGGCCGTGTGGGAAGTCGCACCGCCCATATCCATGGCTACGGCCAGGACATTTCCCTGGCTGAAGCTCACCGCCGCTTCAGACGGTAACAGGTCATGGGCGACCAGAACCATCCGTTTCATCTGGTTGTCGGATGGCCGGCGGCGCTTCCTCGTGTCCAGGTTGGCATAGACCCTGGCCAGCACATCCGAAACGTCAAATTTCCGCTGCCGGAAATAATCATCCTGGAGAGAACTGAAAATGTCCTCGTATTTTCTGTGGACCTGCGTCAGGGCCCATTCTGCTCTTACTCTTTCCTGGCGGATGATTTTCTCCACGGCGGCAAAAAGCGAGGGATCCTTGAGGATGAGAAGGTGGGCGTCGAAGACAAAAACATGCTCCTCCCCCATTCGGCTTTCCACATCCCTTTTCCACTGGAGGAGCTCCTGCTCCGTTCGGGCGACGGCCCGCTTGAGCCTTTTAACCTCGGCGGCCACCCGGGAAGACGGGATGAGCTCCTTCTTGGCCGTAAACAGTGCCTTCTCCGAGAGACATGTTTCTCCCATGCCAATTCCAGGCGAAACGCCAATGCCGCGAAGCCGGATGAAATTCATGGGCCTACTCTTTTTCTCCAAACTTGTCCCGAATCAATCTCATCAACGCCACCGCTGCTTCCTTTTCATCCTTCCCGGAGACCTCGAGAACAAGAGACGTCCCCTTCGTCGCCGCCAGGGTCAGAAGCCCAAGGATGCTCTTCCCATCAATCTCCGTCTCGTTCTTGATGATCTTGACCTTGGAATCATAGCGATTGGCCAGGTTGACGAACTTCACCGCCGCCCGGGCATGAAGACCCAGCTTATTCTTGATGACAACTTCTTTCTTGACCATTCCATTCAGCACCTTTACTGCTTTGAGCTCAACAGGGCGCTGGCCAGGTGGATGTTTTTCTTGCCCTGTTCCACCACCTTCTTCGCCACTTCCTTGAGGTTGTTGGTCCTCTGGAGGGAAACGAACTTGATGAGCATGGGAAGGTTGACACCCGTGATGATCTCCACCTGATTATCCTTGAGAAAGCTGAAGCTAAGGTTGGAGGGAGTCCCCCCGAACATGTCGGTGAAGATGATGACGCCGTTTTTCTGGTCGACTTTTTTCAGGCTCTGGTTGATTTTCTTCTTCGAATCCTCGACATCATCGTACCAACCGATGGAAATGGCCTCGATGTTGGGAGCTTCGCCAAGAATAATGGTCAAGGCGTTGAGAAGCTCTTCAGCCAATCGGCCATGCGAAACAATAATGCCACCGATCATGGCTCTGATTTTCTCCCTCCCCGAAAACCCTCCATTCCAGGTCTCCTGACGCCATTTCCTCTGGGCTGGTCACTTAAAAACATCTCGATGATAAACTTTTATATCATATCTCTTCGCCCGAAGATAGTCCTTCAGCTCATCGGCGATGACCACCGAACGATGCTTACCTCCTGTGCAACCGATGGAGATCGTCAGGTAGCTCTTCCCCTCGACAATAAATTTAGGGATGAGATAATCGAGAAAGCGGCAAAGCTTATTTAAAAACTCTCTCGTCTCCTTTGCCTTGAGGACAAAAGAGCGAACGCTCTTGCTCCTTCCCGTCTTTCCTCTCAGTTGGTCAAGATAAAAGGGATTGGGCAGGAAGCGGGTATCGAAGATGAGGTCGGAATCAAAGGGGATTCCGTACTTATAGCCAAAGCTGATCAGGGCAATCTGAAGGGCCGGCTTTTTTTTCTTGACCAGCTGTCGGGTAAGAAGCTCCTTGAGTTGCGTGATGTTGGTTGTTGATGTGTCGATGACCTCGTCGGCCATCTTCTTGATCGGCTCCAATTTTTCCCTTTCTAAACGGATGGCATCGATGACCGATTTCTTGGGGGCGATGGGATGGGGTCGTCGCGTCTCGCTGAATCGCTTGACGAGGGTTTCGTCAGAGGCATCCAGGAAAATCAGCTTGGGCGAAATTCTCTCCCGGATTTGGCTCAGGACTCGGGGAAACTCCACCAAGAAGCGGGGTTCGCGGATATCGACGACGAGGGCCATCTTTTCAATCTCCACCTCCCGCCGCAGCCAGAAATCAACGAGAACGGGGATAAGTTTGGCCGGCAAGTTATCGACACAATAATAGCCGAGATCCTCGAGAAATCGGCTGACCACCGTCTTCCCCGAGCCGGAAATGCCCGTGATGATGAGAAACCGATCGTCCTTCACCGTGTCGTCTTCCTTAATTAAATTAACTCAGGGCTTTATCCAATTTTTTCACGATCTCTCGCGTGGCGTGGTATCCCTTCTGCCGAAGAAGATGGACTTTGCAGGCCACTTCAATCAACAAAGCAATGGTTCGGCCTGGCGCCACAGGAACGACGAGCTGGGGAATTCTCACGCCCAGAATTTCAAAATCTTCGGGGAATTCGAGTCCGAGTCTATCGACCTCATTCCCTTTTTGCCATCTCTTCAGGTTGATGACCAGGTCGATTCGGGATTGCCGGCAGATGGCCCGGCTGCCGAAAATCTCCTTGATGTTGATGATCCCCAGCCCCCTGATTTCCATGAAATAGCGGCTCAGGACGGGGGATCGGCCAACGAGGCCGTTGCCCTTCACCCGGGTCACTTCCACCACATCGTCCGAGATAAAACGGTGGCCCCGGGAGATGAGCTCCAGGGCGCTCTCGCTCTTGCCGATGCCGCTATGGCCAACGATTAACACCCCCAGCCCAAAGACCTGTAAAAAACCTCCGGGAATGGTTATCCTGTCCGGGAATTCGCGGCCGCATCTCTTGGGCCGAGGCAACCGGGAAATTTTGAGCCGGGAAATTCTATTCATTCCATCTTTTCCTCGATCTCCCGGATGACTTCAATGATGCGAGCTGGAGTCTTGGCCTGGAGAATTTTTTTCTGCAGCGAGCTCGCCTTGCGAGCCAGATGGGCAATGGCAGCCAGGATTTGGAGGTTGACACTCGGGTTTTCAGGCGAAGAAATAACGAGAAAAAACACGTGGGCCGGCTTGCCATCCATGGACTCAAAGCGAACCCCTTTTTTTGACACGGCCAGCACCAAGATTGGGTCCTTGACCTCCTTCAGCTTGCAGTGGGGAATGGCAACCCCATCCCCAATGGCTGTACTCTGCTGTTTTTCCCTCTGGAGGAGCTTCTCGTAGAGCTCATCCGGACAGGTGATTTTCTCTCGACCCTTGAGGAAGCTGACCATCTCTTGAAGGGCTTCTTCTCGTCCCGTCGAGGCCAGCTCGGGAATGATCATCTCCTCGGTCAGCAATGCATGGACCTTCACGGCCTCTCTCCTTCTCGCTCGCCCTGATCATTCTGGCTCGATAAGTCCATAATTTCCATCCTTACGCCGGTAGATGACGGCCCACTTTTCCGAGTTGGCCTTCCGAAAAAGGAAAACATCCTTTTTCTCCAGGTCAAACAAAAGCATGGCCTCTTCCACAGCCATGGGCTTTGGGGAATAATCCTCACTCCGGATAACCTTTTTCTCCTCTACGGGAAGCTCTGGAGTGACCTGGAATTGTTTCCTTTCTCTCCCCTTCCGCCTCTTCTTCTCGCGCAATTTCTCTTTTTCTTTCTTTATTTTTTTTTCGAGGGTTTCGAAAGCCAAATTGAGAGAACCCATCAGGTCATGCGTCTCCTCGGCAATAGCCAAGCCGCTCGGCTTGGCCTTGACCTGAATTTCAACCCGATAACGGCGCTTGACCGCAGAAACAATCAAGTTCACTTCCGATGCCCGACCCAATAACTTCTCCAGGGAGCGCAGCCTTTTCTCGCAGAAGGACCGGATGGCTGGGGTCAGCTCCATCTGGCGAGCGGTAAAATGGACAACCATCAATTTCCCTCCATGATAAATTTTCTCTTCCGGATATGGGATGGCGGAATTCCCAGCTGTTGTCTATACTTGGCCACGGTACGACGCGCAATTTTCAGGTTGTTTCGGGCCAAAATCTCCTCAATTTCAACATCGCTCAGGGGACGGCTCTTCTCTTCCCCTTCGATGAGCTTTCTGATTTTCTCCTTGATTTTTAACGATGAAATTTCTTCGCCGTAGTCGCCAGACAGGGACTTATGGAAAAAGTACTTGAACGGATAAACTCCCCATGGCGTGGCCATGAACTTGTTGGCCACAACCCGGCCAGCTGTTGACTCATGGACTCCGATCGCCTGGGCGATTTCTAGCAAAGTTAAGGGCTTGATATAATCCATCCCTTTCTCAAAAAACTCCCTCTGCTTGTCGACAATGTACTTGGCCACCTTGTAGACCGTCTGATGGCGCTGGTCGAGGCTGCGCAGGAACCAGAGGGCTTTCTTCAGTTTATCCTTTAAGAATTGGTAAGCGTCCGGGTTTTCTTTGGCTGCCTTGGCCAGCAGCCGGCGATAATAACTGTTAATCCTCAGCCGCGGCATACCTTCCTCATTGACCGTGACCTTGAGCTCGTCATCTTCCTTGGTGACCAGGACATCGGGAAGGATGTAGGAGGCTTTTTCCTGGCTGTATTTCCGACCCGGTGCGGGGTCGAGAGTCTTGATCGTATCTATCCGGTTTTTCAATTCCGCCCAGCTCAGTCCCAGACTTCTGGCCAGCTGACCGAAGTCTGATTTTTCGAGCAAGGGCAGGTAATCTTCCACAATTCGCCTCGTCATCTCGTCACCGATGCCGCGATAGCTCATTTGCACCAGAAGCGCCTCTCTGAGGTTGAGGCTCCCCACCCCGACCGGGTCAAACAGCTTGATCTTTTCCCGGATGGCTTGAACTTTTTCTACAGACACCCCCGCGCTTGCAGCCAGCTCTTCTTCAGTTGCCGAAAGATAGCCATCCTCGTTGATGTTACCGATGATGAGCTGAGCCACCTCCCGGTCTGTCTTCTCAAAAAAGGTCAGGTTAGCCTGCCAGTTAAGATGGTCCCACAAGGAGGGACTCTTGGCCAGGATGTTCTCGAGCGAGGGAATCTCTTTCCTTTCGGTGAAGGAAGGACGGAATCCGTCATCAAAGTATTCTTGAAACTGGGCTTCCAGCTCAAAGTCTTCCTCCCATCCCTCAGCGCCTTCCTCGGTTGGCAATGCCTGGTCACCGCTTTCTCCCTCACTGGCTGCTGAGGGTTCCTCACTCGCCGTCGACTCCACTTCTTCCTGGAGCCTTTTTTCCGGGGTGTCCTCTTCGAGCATTGGATTCTGAGCCAGTTCGTTATCGATGACCTCGATGAGCTCGAGATTCGTCAAAGGAAGCAGTTTAATCGCCTGCTGCAAGGCGGGCGCCAGGATGAGCTTCTGAACCTGTTTCTGGTCGAGTCGCTGTTTCATGGCCATGCTTTTGTCCCGCTCGTTCCCTGGCCCTGCCTTTCAAAGAGCGAAAGATTCGCCCAAGTAACACCTTTTGACTTCCTCAGAATGGATGAGCTCCTCGGGCTTTCCCTCTTTCAGGATTTTTCCTCTATCGATGATATAAGCACGATCGGCGATCTTCAATGTATCCCGAACACTATGGTCGGTAATCAACAAGCCAAGCCCTTTAGCCTTCAATGAAAGAAGGAGCCTCTGCAGGTCCTGCACGGCGAGAGGGTCGATCCCCGTAAAGGGCTCGTCGAGAAGAATAAACTCTGGCTCGGTCATCATGGCTCGAGCAATCTCCAGTCGCCGCCTCTCCCCCCCAGAAAGAGTATAAGCTTTGGCCTTGGCTAACCTATCCAGACCAAACTCGTTCAGGAGTCTGGCCACTCCGTCGCCCCGCCGGCTTTGCCCGCCAGGCATGACCTCCTGGATGGCCAGAAGATTATCCTCAACGCTAAGCTTGCGGAAGGCTGACGGCTCCTGGGGAAGAAGGCCCAGACCCTTCTGAGCTCTGAGATACATGGGGATCTCCGTCAGATCTTCCTCGCCCAGGAAAATCCTTCCTTCCTCTTGAGCGATCAAGCCGAGGATGATCGAAAACGTAGTTGTCTTCCCCGCCCCGTTGGGTCCCAATAACCCGACGATCTCACCTCTTCCGATTTCTAAGGAAACGTTGTCAACAACCCTTTTCTTTCTGTAGCTCTTGACCAAGCCAACGGCCCTGAGACTGGATTTCATTGTCCACGTTTGATGACGGTCGCCGAGCGTTCTTTCTCTTTATTTTCCACCGAAATTCTATCATCGCCCAGGCTAAAAGTCAATTTGTCTCCCCGGACGATACCCCTTTTCTTGTCCCTGACGACCGGATTCCCGGTGAGGACCATGTTCTCCTTTTCCACGTCGTAGACAGCCTCCTCGCTGCGGCCCTCTCTTAGAGCATCCTTGACCGTGACTTTTCCCTTTGCTTGGACCCTTTGCACCTCCGCTTTCTTATCGGCCAGCAAAGCGACGAGGCTTTGTCCGTCGAGGCGAACGCTGGCCGTCCTCACCCAACCACCCCGTCCGAAAGTGATGAGGTTGGCCTTGGCATCAAAGCTCATCTGAGCCCCTCCCATGTCGATTCTCTCCTCCTTCCGGTCGTCTCTGGGAGGAATGAAGAAAATCGCCTGGATGTTTCCCTCCCCGACCATTTCCCCTGTTTCTTGGAAAGCTGTCAATTCTTCAGCTATGAGCATGTTCCTATCTTGCCACAGGCGAATATTTTCCTTAAAAACAAAACGATTCTCCTGGCCGTAAAATCTCATCCAGCCGCAGGTGATAAAAACAGGTTTCTGGCGGTCAAAAAAGCCGACTTTCTCCGCCGCATCCGGCCGGGCCTTCAGGACAACTTTTACCTCCCCCATCGCTTCCAAGGTCTCTTCTCCAGGAAATAGGGTCATCGACCGGGCGACGACCTCCGTGTCGGGCGAATCCATCCTTGTGGCAGGCAACGTGCCGGAAAGAACTGAGATTCTTTTTCCCTGTTCCTCGACAAGTATAACCTGGCCTGCCAGCCGCCTCTCCTGAAGGCCGCCTTCTTTCCTCTCCTCGTAGCTGGCTTGACCTTCGGCCTGAAATCCGGTCATCTGGCCTGCCGTGTCAAGAAAAAGATGTAGGGCGTCCCCCCGGACAATGGCCATGGCCCCATCTCTTGTCATAGACTTCAAAAAGCACTTTCCCGTTGCTTCCAGCGATTGGATTTGCGTTGTTTCATGAAAAAGCATGACCACAATTTTTTCCGCTTCCAGCTCGCGCTCAGAGGCATTGGCCACAGGCAAATTCTTTTCCTTTCTTTCGGCCACCTGAGCATGGACAAGACTGAGCCTCGCTTTTTCTTGGAGCTCGATTTTTTCGACATTCCCTTCGTCTGGACTCACCTCGAACATCAAAGATTCGGCCTGGCCATGATTCTTGCCCCACGAAAAGACCACCCCTCCCCGGGCCTCGCCTCTCCTCGCCGGTCGACTGTATTGGAAAGCGCGGGCCTGGACCACGAAAGCGTCTTCGCTTCTCGTTTGGTCCTTGAACTCGAGCCGGACATCTTCTTCGAGCCTGAGCGAGCCATCGGCGACTCCATAATTCAACTGGCGTGCCTGTCCCGAGATTCTTCGGGAAAAAAAAGTGGCCCCCTTATCTGTGCTGATCGTCTCAGGGTCTTTTTCATAACGGAGAAAAGCGGACTCAACTTTCATATCTTCCTGCTCAATGCTCGCGTGGCCTTCAAGAAAAATCTCCCGCCAACCCCGGTCGTAGGAAACCCTATCTCCGCGGATGATTTTTTGCCGGCCCGACTTCGTATCCACCTCCTTTATCTCAACGTTTCTCTCCAGATAATACCGATCCTCCTGGCCGGCATAATGGTGCTCTGCCTTCACCTGGATGACTCGGTCGCCCTTGAAATCAAAGTGTTCCACTCCCTCCTGGCGTTCCACTTTTTCCACGGGAATAGGAGGAGCTTTGGCTGGCTCAATCGGCCGGGGCCGCCCGCGGAAAGCAAGATACCAGAAAATAGCGGCAACAATAGAAAATAACCCCACAATCATGAGGAGACGGAAAATTCGAGTCAGCACGAGCTGTCGGTTAACCATCTTGAGCCTTCAAACCCTCGATGGAGAGGGTGATTTTCTCCTCGCCCATGAAGGGACTCATGTGGAGGGAATAGACAAGGCGTATCCATCCTCGAGTCGGCAGTCGGTTCGCCCACGCTGCTTTGTCCCAGCCGATGGCTTCGAAAGTCTTCCCGTTCTGCCGAACAGTCATCTTCAGATGTCGCTCCTGGAGGAGCTGAGGGGAGCCCTGGATTTCCACTCTGTCGGCGAAGAAAAGGGGCCAGGGGTTGCCGTTACCGAAGGGCGCAAGCCGAAAAAAGGATTCCAGAAAAGGAATCGTGATCTCTGGAAAATCGAGCCGGGTGTCGATCCACAATTTCTTCCTGAGGTCGTCCTCGCCGAGTCTGACCTGAGCCAGAGCGTTAACCCTGCTCCTGAGAACTTCCATCCGCTCAGCCGAAAGAACACAGCCGACAGCCAGCCTGTGCCCGCCATAATCATCGAAAAGCTCTCCACACTCATCCAGGCAATCGATGAGGGAAAACTCAGGGATGCTCCTTCCCGAGCCGAAAGCTTGGTGGCCATCATAATCAAAAAGCAACACCGGGCGGTGAAAAACATCCTTGAGTTTGGAAGCGACGATCCCGATGACGCCACGATGCCATCCCTCGCACCCGAGGATCAAGACCTTATAGCGATCGGCCAGGCGTGAAGCCTCAATCCGCCCCCGGGCTTCGTTAAGTATTCTCTCTTCTTCTGCCTGGCGGGCGGCGTTTAAACCCTCGAGCCGGCGAACGAGGGCGGTGATCTCATCCTCCTGCTGAGCCAAGAAAAGCCGGACGACCAAATCCGCCGTTTCCATCCTGCCAGCCGCATTGATCCGGGGAGCGATCCGGAAGCCAACATCCGCCTCGTTCACCCGCTTGCCGCTCAGGCCACAACTTTCCATCAATGTCCTCAGGCCCCGGTTAGCGATGCTTCCCAGACTCCTTAACCCGTCCTTTACGAGAATCCTGTTCTCGCCGGTGAGCTCGGCAACGTCAGCGATGGTTCCAATAGCCACGAGCTTGGTGTAGTGGGAAAGGTGGGCCCCTTTCCCTTCTCTCCCCAGAAGAGCTTGAAGCAACTTGAAGACAACGCCGACACCGGTGAGGTTCCGGGAGGGATACCCCGAAGTTACGAGAACAGGGTTGAGGATAGCCACGACATCAGGGAGCTCTTGACCAGGGAGATGATGGTCGGTGACGATGACATCCACTCCTTCCTCCCGGGCCTTGCGAGCGAAGGAAGTCGCCTTGATGCCGCAGTCAACGGTGATGACCAAGCTTGAGCCTCGCTCCTTAACCATTTGGATATGCTTTTCTTTGAGCCCATAGCCTTCGCGGAGTCGATGCGGAATATAATAATCTACTTCTCCCCCCAGGCTTCTCAGAGCCCTCAGGAGCATGACAACGGAAAGAGCCCCGTCGGCATCATAATCTCCAAAAACAAGTATCTTTTCTTTTTTCCAGATAGCCTGTCGGATTCTCTCCACTGCCCTGTCCATCCCTTTCATCCCTAAAGGGTCGGGCAAATCAGCCACGGAATCAAAAAGAAATTTCGCTGCCTCTTCCGGACCGCCGAGACCACGGTTTTCGAGGATCCGGGCAATGGGAAGAGGAATTCCAAGCTCGCTGGCGATGATCTCCGACTTTCCCCTGGGTGGGACGATGAGCCAGATGGGGTCGTCCATGATGATTCTAAAATTTAACACAATCTCCCCGATTCCACAATCCGCCTCCGTTGACTTTGGAACATACGAAAAATATAATGAGCCCGCCGTGCTGGAAAAGCTCAGGGAGAAGCTGGCTAAGGCAAGTCGAAGCTTCAGGGAAAAACTGGAAGGGTTGTTCCAGAGCAGCCAATCCCGCGACGAGATTTTCGACGGGTTGGCCGAAATCCTCATCGCGGCAGATTCGGGCGTTACGGCCACCGAGAAAATCCTCTCCTCGCTTAGGGAAAAAACAGGGAAAGATAGCCCTCCAGGCGCCATCCGTGCTGCCTTAGAAGAAGAGCTCGTCCGATTGCTCAGTCAGAAACCATGCCACCTGTCCATCGACACCGACCCGGCAGTGGTGATGATGGTCGGGGTCAACGGTGGGGGAAAAACGACTTCTCTGGCCAAGCTGGCCCATTATTTCAAGAAACAAGGCCGAAAAGTGCTGATGGTCGCTGCCGATACATTCCGGGCCGCAGCCCAGGAGCAGCTCCTCATATGGGGAAAAAAGCTGGCCATCCAGGTCATCCGTGGCCAGTACGGGGCTGACCCCGCGGCTGTCGTTTTTGATGCTCTGGCGTCCTTCAAAGCTCATCGCTATGACCTTCTCCTCGTCGACACAGCGGGAAGAATCCACACCAACACCAACCTGATGGCCGAGCTGGAAAAGATCAAGCGCGTGATCAGTCGAGAGGTGAAGGGAGCACCCCAGGAAATCCTCCTGGTCTTGGATTCCACCATCGGACAAAACGCCCTCGTCCAGGCCCGAGAGTTCCTCAAGTTCTCTGGCATCACCGGCCTTGTCCTCACCAAGCTCGACGGAACAGCCAAGGGCGGCAGCGCTATCGCCATCGTCGAAGAGCTGGGCTTGCCCATCAAATTCATCGGCGTCGGGGAGGACGTCGAGGACCTTATCCCCTTTTCTGCCCGCGACTTCGTAACGGCCCTTTTATCATGAGTGTTCTTGAGGACTGTGCTTATCTTGAAATGGCCTATTCCCTGGCTGAAAAGGCCAAAGGCTGGGCCAGTCCAAACCCGCTCGTCGGCGCGGTGTGTGTCAAGGGAGGCCGTATCCTCGGCTGTGGTTATCATGAAAGAACGGGACTTCCCCATGCCGAAATTGTTGCCCTCGAGCAGGCGGGGATGAACGCCCGAGGGAGCACACTCTACGTTACCCTTGAACCGTGCGTGCACTGGGGAAGAACGCCGCCCTGTGTTGATGCTATCCTCAGCGCGAAGCCGAGGCGAGTCGTTGTCTCCTCGCTCGACCCCAACCCGATTGTTTGCGGCAGGGGAATAAGAAAACTCCGGCGGGCTGGGGTCGAAGTCTCTTCAGGTTTGCTGGCCGACAGGAATGCCCGCCTCAACGAAGCTTACATCAAGTACATCACCCAAGGTCTTCCCTTCCTGACTATCAAAGCCGCCGTCAGCCTGGACGCAAGGGTCGCTTCTCGAAGTCTCGACTCTCGCTGGATTTCCTCACCCGAGGCGCGCGAATACGCTCATCTCTTGAGAGGCGAGCACGATGCCGTTATGGTCGGGATCAACACCATCCTCCGGGATGATCCCCTTCTCACCATCCGTCATCCGCGCTGGCGCGGGAAACGATGGCATCGTTTCATCCTTGATGCCCGTCTCCGCTTTCCCGCCCAGGCCAGGATTCTTTCCACCCTCGAGGAGGGAAGTGTGACCATCTTCACATCGCCCCGGGCTCCCCGCGACAAGGAAGCAGCTTTGAAGAAAAAGGGGCTAAAAGTCGTCCGCATGCCCGCCGGCTCTTCAGGACACGTTTCTCTTTCCGCCGTGCTGGCCTGGCTGGGCCAGCACGAAATATCAAGTGTTCTTGTCGAAGGGGGCAGCCAGTTGATAACTTCCCTTATCGAGAGGAAGATGGCCGATAAGCTTATCCTCATCCTCGCGCCGCGTCTCATCGGCGGTGAAAAAGCCCCCGCATTCCTCGAAGGAAAGGGCGTCCGGCGGGTGGCCGATGCTTTCCAAATCAGAAAAGTGTCCACTTTCAGCATCGGCCCAGACATCGTGCTGGAGGGATACTTCTAAGATGTTTACCGGCATCATCCACCATCAGGGAATCTTCAGGGGCTATCGCCATGGAAAGCAGGGCATGATTCTGGAAGCGCCCCCTTCTTTTGCCGTGCCCCCTGTCGGAGAAAGCATCTCTGTCAACGGCGTCTGTCTCTCCCTTGTCGGGGCAGAAAAGGGCTTTCTTTTCTTCGAGCTTTCTCGAGAAACGCTGGCCAAAACAAACCTTGGCTCCCTCCAGTCGGGCGAGAGGGTGAACCTGGAACTTCCTCTCACTCTCGAGTCCCTGCTCAGCGGTCATCTCATCACTGGCCATATCGACGGAGTTGGGAGGGTCGTCCGAATCGCCGTTCGCAAGCCGGGATGGCGAGTAACTCTCGCTTTTCCGCGGCAGCTTCGTCCTTTCCTCGTACCCAAGGGTTCTATCGCCGTCAACGGCGTCAGCCTGACCGTGGCTGAACTCGGGGCTTCCTCATTTGAAGTCGAGCTCATCCCCCTCACTCTCCAGAAATCCAACCTGGCCAGCCTGAAACCGGGCCAGAAGGTCAACCTCGAGTGTGACATCCTCGGCAAATATGTGTATAATTGGATGTCGAAGACGGGAGAAGCGTGGAAAGAGCGAAAAACTTAGCTTCTCCAAAGATAAGACTTTCGGGGCAAAAAGATGACAAACACGCCGAGAACAGCTACCGTCGAAGAGGCAATCGAGTACGTCAAGGCTGGAAAGCTGGTCATCCTCGTCGATGACGAAGACCGGGAAAACGAGGGTGACCTCATGGTCGCCGCGGAAAAGGTAACCCCTGAAATTATCAATTTCATGACTCTTCACGGCCGGGGCCTTATTTGTCTTCCCCTGACGAAAAAAAGGCTGGAAGAGCTTGACCTCCCCCTCATGGTCCGCGACAACACTTCCCGCTTTGAAACCGCCTTTACCGTCTCGGTCGATGCCCGAGATGGTGTTACCACGGGCATTTCCGCCCACGACCGCGCCCACACCATTCGGGTGGCTGTCGACCCGCGCACCAGACCCTCCGACCTTGTCCGGCCCGGTCACGTCTTCCCCCTCCAGGCCCGCGAGGGGGGCGTTCTGGCCAGAGCCGGCCAGACTGAGGCTGCTGTCGATTTGGCCAGGCTGGCTGGCCTCACCCCCGCTGGTGTCATCTGCGAGATCATGAACGAAGATGGAACCATGGCCCGGATGCCCCAACTCGAAAAATTCAGCCACCAGCACGGCATTCCCATCCTCACCATCGCCGACCTCATCCAGTACCGAATGAAGCATGAGCGGCTGGTTCGGAAAATCGAGGAGGCCGACCTCCCCACCCGGCATGGCCACTTCCGAATCTGCGTCTTCGAAGACACGATCCACGGCGAAAACCATCTCGCCCTGGTTAAGGGCACTATATCTCCCGATGAGCCGGTGCTTGTTCGCGCTCATTCCCAGTGTTTAACGGGTGACACCTTCGCTTCCAGCCGGTGCGATTGCGGGGAACAGCTTCATCGGGCCATGGACATGATTGAGAAAGAGGGAAAAGGGGTCATCCTCTACATCCTCAACCAGGAGGGGAGGGGAATCGGGCTCCTCAACAAGATCAAAGCCTACGCCCTCCAGGACCAGGGCGAGGATACGGTCGAGGCCAACCGGAAACTCGGTTTCCGGCCTGACCAGAGGGATTATGGCATCGGGGCCCAGATCCTCGTCGCCCTGGGCGTAAAGAAAATCCGCCTCCTCACCAATAACCCCCGGAAGTTCATTGGCCTGGCTGGTTATGGCCTCGAGATCGTCGACCGTGTCCCCATCGAAATTCCCCCCAACTCAACCAACATCAAGTACCTCAAGACAAAGAAGGAAAAGCTCGGGCATATCCTGGAAATGGTCTGACCATTTCGATATAAAATCGCCGCTTCTTGGACGGCCATGACGGTTGAAGAATTCCAGGAAAAATTCCATCCCCTCTCTCCCCACGGAAAAATCCGATTCCTCTACAGCCACATCGAGAGCCTCTCCCGGAAAGAGCGGATCCTTTTCCTCCTGTCCCTCCTCAAGGAGGTGAAGACATCCCCGCTCGTCAAAGCCACGGCGCTCAAATTCTTGAGGGAAGCCGCCCATCCAGAGTTTGAAATCTACCAGCATTATGTCGACGACCCGTTCCGGGCTGTGGCCAACGCAGCCAAGCGCGCAGTGAAGGAATTCGAAGCCAAGGGAAAAAAGAACCGCTATTACACAGAATCTGTGCTGCGCAAACTGGCTTCCCTGGAAAACAAGGAAAGACGGCTGAAAATTTTGAAAGCCATCGCCAAGCTCAAAGCGTCCTGGGTTCTCAAAGTGTTGCTCGAATCCCTATCCGACCCATGCGAGATCGTCCGCGACTTCTTGATCCAGGAGCTCAGTCAGAGGGAAATATGGGATCTTGACCCGCTCTATGAGCGGCTCAGGAAACCTCCCTGGTACGCCAAGAGCGCCATCCTCAAAATTCTGGCTCGAAGAAAGGAAAGCTCGGCCCTTCCCCGAATCGAATCCGTCCTGGCCGACCCGAACGTGGATGTGCGCAAGTGTGCCGCCGAGGCCCTCGGAGAAATCGGCGGCAAGGTCGCTCTGTCTCTCCTCGTCCGGCTGACCAAGGATGAGAGTGCTCATGTTCGGGCGGCCGCGGCAGAAGCTCTCCGCAAGGCCAGCCAAGTGCGCTTCAGTGGCTAAAGGGAGTCCTCTCCTTTCTCGCCCCCCGGCTCTCCCCATGGACTGCTCGACCTCGATTCCAGGATGAAAGTCACCGGACCTTCGTTAATCAAGTGAACGTCCATGAGCGCTTGAAAAACGCCCGTTTCCACCCGAAAACCACGGGCTCTCACTATCCTCACGAACTCTTCGAAAAGCTCTTCGGCTCGGGCGGGCTCCTCTGCCCGGTCAAAACCGGGGCGCCGGCCTTTCTTCGTCGAGGCGACAAGGGTAAACTGGGAGACAGCCAGCACCTCCCCGCCGACCTCCTCAAGGGAGAGGTTCATCTTCCCCGCTGCGTCGGGGAAAATGCGCAACTCCACTGCTTTCCGGGCCAGGTACTCAGCATCCTCCCGCGAATCCCCTTTTTCGATGCCGATGAGGAGGCAAATCCCGCGACCGATCTTCCCCACCTCCCGGCCATCCACCTCTACGGAAGCCTGCTTCACCCTTTGGAGAACAACTCTCATCTTTTCCCTCCATGCCTCTCCTCTTGGTCAGCCTGACACCCGGCTGAATCATAAGAAATGAAGCGCCCAGGGGAAAGAACATGGCTCTCCTGGGGTCGTTGACTTTGAGCCCCGAATATTCTATCATAAGCGCTCACGATAAGGAGAAGGAAATGGCCACCCACCGTTCGGCCGTGCGACAATGGCGCCGCAGCCTGCGCCGGAACGCCATTAACCGGAGGAACAAATCCATCCTGAGAACCCAGATAAAGAAACTCCGGGAAGCCATCCAGGCAAAAGATAGGGAGCTGGCGAAGAAGCTTCTCCCCGACACTTTTTCCATCATCGACAAGAGCCTGAAGAAGGGAACGATCCACGAAAACAAGGCCGCTCGCTACAAATCGCGGCTCGCCCGTCAGGTGGAGCTCATCAACTTCCCCCCGCCCAAGTGAGGTCGGTTCCAACTCTTTTCTTCCCTTTTCTTGTTAAGCAGTCCAAAAGGAAAGTCTCCAGTCGAGGCTGAATCCAGCTATCAGAGGTCTTGACGAGAGCGTCGATTTTCGCGAGCTCTTCGAAAATTTTCCCCAGTTCTTCCCAGGAAAAACTTTCGACGCGGGCAAAGAACTCCCTCAACTTTTCGGGATAATTGGAGAAGGTTGACTGGATGAAGGGACGAAGGCGGGCGAAAATTTCCTTCTTATCCCTCTTTTCCTTGAGCCAGACCTTCGCCGCCAGCACGTCGCGGAAGAAGTTGGCGATAATCCCGACGACCATCTCCTCCTTGGCTCCATCCCGGAAAAGCTGGTTCAAAACGAGGAGAGACTGTTTGACATCCGCCCTCTCCAGACTGTTCGTAAGCTCCCATCCGATGCCTGGCTTAACCCAACCGCAGACCTGATGGATATCCTCGATCTCGATGTCTTTCTTGTCATCGACAAAATTGGTGACTTTTTCCAGCTCGTTGGCCATCCGACGCAGGTCGCTGCCGACGACCTCGATGAGCCGCTTCTTCGCTTCAAAGGTAGCTCTCTTTCCCTTTGCTTCCAGCTTTCTGTCAATCCAAGCATAGAGCTTTTCCTCCTTGAGTGGTTTAAGCTCTGCAGAAGCGACGGCGGACGAGGGAAATTTCAAGAAGAACCTGACGACGGCATGGCTTTTCTTCGCCTTTCCGGCCAGAATAACGGCGAGGACTGTTCCGGACAAAGGCGACCGAAAATAGTCCTTGAGAATCGATTCCTCTCCTGGAGAGAGCTCGGTCAGTTTTTCGGCATCCCCCTCCACAACAAGGAGCCGACGAGGAGCGAAGAAAAAAGGGACAGTCCTGGCCAAATCGATGATGTCTGCCCAGCGCGTTTCCGATAGGTTAAACTTCTCGACCTGGAGCGAAACACCCTTTTCTTCGTCAGCGGTCATCACCTTTTTGAGTTCCTGGAGAAACTCCTCGGCCAGGTATGTTTCTTCGCCAAAGAAAAAATAACAAGCGGGGAGGGACTCCCGTTTGATTTCTCGCTCAAGAAGATAGCTGTCGACCACCCTAAAAACCCTCGAGGAGGGTAATGACCAAGCTACGGGCAAACTTCTCCGCCACTTTGCTTATGGCCTGGCTCTCCCAGCTCTCGAAATCCGTGCCCGGCGGCACTTCGTACTCCTCCTGGTAAATAAAATTGGGGTTGGAGAAGATGACCTTCTCGCTGGCCTGGTCACGCAAGACAATCCGGGCGACGATGTGGATGCTGTAGCGGTCAGCCGTATTCCGATCGGAAAAAGCAATGGGGTTGACGGTGAAAGAGGTGATCTCGCCCGTCAGGACGGCATCCGCATTCGCGCTGTCGGTGACGACTTCTACCTTTCCCCGGGCGACGAGCTCATCGATAACACTTCGGGTGAGCTTGACGTCCAGCTCGAAGCGCGTCGTCAAGTTCTTGAACATCGGCACACTCACCCTCTTGATATGAGGCGGAAGAAAGCTCCCTGTCCCTCGCAGGCGGTAGCCGCATTGGGCAAAGATAAGGCAAAGGGCGACGAGCAAAACCGCTCTCTTCGTTTTGGCGGAAGAAAACCCTGGGCCATAAATTGAGTATTTCGATAGATTTACTGAGGAATGGACCACGGTCCGGGCCATGACCCGACGGTCAGCTGGACAGATTGTTCCAACCTTCATTCTAAACAACGATGTTCACCAGCTTGTTCTCGACGGTAATGACTTTTTTGACTTCTTTTCCCTCGACAAGCGCCCGGATGCGCGGCAGCTGGAGAGCCCGTTCACGGATTTCTGCCTCCAGGGTGCCGGCCTCGACCTCGAACCTGTCCCTCAACTTCCCGTTCACCTGGACAACGATGGTCAGGAGCTCTTCTCTGGCCAGCTCGGGGTCGTAATCAGGCCAGGGATGACGGGCCAAGAGCGTTCGATGGCCTGTCCTCTCCCAGAGCTCTTCGCAAAGATGGGGCGCAAAAGGGAAGAGGAGGAGAATCAAGTGCTCCAGGGATTGACGAAGGACAAACCGACCTGTCTCGTCCTGGCGGAGGGTGTCTTTTACTCGCCGGATGACGTTATAAAGCTCCATGATGGAGCTGATGGCCGTGTTGAGGTGGAATCTCTTCTCGATGTCCTCGCTCACTTTTTTGATCGTTTGGTGTGTCCTTTTCAAGAGCAAACCGGCCTCTTTTCCCGTGGCGAAGCTTTGGGCTGAAGGGGCTTTCCAGGGTTCTTCAAAGATATCCTTGTTCTCCTCGATAAGGCCCCAAACCCGGTTGAGGAAACGGAAACAACCTTCGATCCCCTCCGTCGTCCAGGCGAATTCCTTCTCGGGCGGGGAAGCAAACAGGATGAAGAGCCGCAGGGCGTCCGCACCGTATTCGCGGATGATCTCGTCCGGGTCGACCACATTCCCTCTCGACTTGGACATGGCTGCTCCATCTTTTGTGACCATACCCTGGGCTAGATAGTGCGGGAATGGCTCAGCAATGTCGGTGTAGCCGAGATCCCTCAGCACCTTGGTGAAAAAGCGGGCATAAATCAGATGGAGGATGGCGTGCTCGACGCCGCCGATGTAGAGGTCGACGGGAAGCCAGTAGGAGGCAGCTTCCGGTTCAAAGGGAGCTTCTTCAGCCAGAGGCGAGGTGTAGCGGAAAAAATACCAGGAGGAATCAAAGAACGTATCCATGGTATCGGTCTCCCGTCTGGCCGCGCCACCGCATTTCGGGCAGACGGTGTTCACAAACTCGAGCGCCTTTTCCAGCGGCGAACCCTCTTCACCGGTAAACTCCACATCGGGGGGAAGGACGACAGGCAGGTCTTCGTAAGGCACGCCGACCACACCGCACTTCGGGCAGTGGATAATAGGAATGGGAGTCCCCCAGTACCGTTGCCTGGAAATGCCCCAATCCCGGAGCCGATAGACAATGCTGGGCTCCCCGAAACCCAGCTGACGCGCATGCTCGGCCATCTTGACCATGGCCTCCCTTGACCTCAGACCGGTGAACGGACCGGACTCGACAAGCACCCCCTCGCTTTCGAACGCTGCGGCCAGGGGTTCACGAAATGCCGGGTCCCCTTCTGGAGCGATGACCACTCGAATCGGCAAAGAATACTTGCGGGCAAACTCAAAATCCCTCTGGTCATGGGCGGGCACAGCCATGATCGCCCCTGTCCCGTAATCCATGAGAACATAGTTGGCAATCCAGACCGGAATCTTTTCCCCCGAGAAGGGGTTGATCACTCTCTTGCCCGTGTCTATTCCTTCCTTCTCTTCTTCTCCTGCCCCCTTTTTCATCCGCATCTCCCGAATGGCCCGGCTGACCCATTGCGCGATCCTCTCCCTATCCGGATGGTCGGCAACGAGCTCCAAGCTCAGCGGATGCTCCGGCGAGAGAAGAAGGAAAGTGGCTCCGTAAATCGTGTCAATCCTCGTCGTGAAAACATCGATTTTTTGCCCTGAGTTTTCAAGCGGGAAGGAAACGAGCGCCCCTTCACTTTCGCCGATCCAGTTCTTCTGCATGAGCAGGACATGCTCCGGCCATTTCTCGAGGAGGTCATGCCCCTGCAGGAGTTCTCGGGCATAGGCCGTGATCCTCAAGAACCAGTGGTCCATCTCCTTTTGTTCGACCTTGGATTCGCACCGCCAGCAGACCCCGCCCGCCGCCTGCTCATTGGCCAGAACGGTCCGGCATTTGGGGCACCAGTTGACCCAGCTTTTCTTCCGGTAGGCGAGGCCGCGCTCGAACATCTTCAGGAAGATCCATTGATTCCACTTATAATATTCGGGAAGGCACGTGTTAATCTCCCGCGACCAATCATAGCTGATGCCGAGGCTCTTGAGCTGGTTCCTCATATGGTCGATGTTATCGAGCGTCCACTTTTGCGGATGAACCCCGTGCTGGATGGCCGCGTTCTCGGCGGGCATACCCAGGGCATCCCAACCGATGGGATGGAGGACGTTGAACCCTTTCATGAGCTTGAACCTGGAAATGACGTCACCGATGGCGTAATTCCGGACATGCCCCATGTGGATGCGTCCGGATGGATAAGGATACATTTCTAAGCAGTAGTATTTAGCTTTGCGGCGGTCTTCGACAGCCTGGAAAACTTTCTTCTCTTCCCAGGCTCTTTGCCATTTAGCCTCTACCTCGCGAAACGGATAGCTTTCTCTCATGACAACCTGGCCGTTTTGTTCTTTTTTGACTTAGCGAAAATGCTCGGATTCAACGATAAATATTAGGGGCACAACGGCAAAAAGTCAAGGAATCGAGCGCGTTATCCCCTGCCGCTAATCGTCCTCCTGGACGAGTGTCACCGCCCATCGTGGATAAGGCGCCCGCGGGCCCTTCACAGAGTGCCAGATAATTCGGTTAAGAACGGTCTCCGGGCAAGCGTCGATGCGCTCGAAATTCAGCTTGGCGGAGAGGATAGCATTCCGCCGCAACAGGCGGTCTGAAATTTCCCGTGGCTCAGGGTTCAGCTCATCCAAGGGAACACGATTGGGGACAGCGGTATAAGGTTGCTCATCTGGACTCTCGGTGAAGCAATCGAACATCGGCTTAGCTGCAGCGTCGAAGTGGTTCATGGGCGGCAAACCGAGGATCTGTTCTATCGTTCGCAAAATACTCGTCGTGTTGTACTGGGTATGGATAACTGCGCCTCTTTTGACGTAGGGTCCTGCCAGGTACGCTGTCGTCCGGTAGCCGCTGACATGGTCAAAGCCATTCTGAGGGTCGTCCTCGATGGCCAGGATGACCATTTCTTTCCAGAAACGGCTGTGGCTGAACGCCTCGACGATCTGCCCGAAAGCCAGGTCGTTATCGGCGACCGCGGCTCGGGGAGTGGGCCTTCCGGGCCTGGTCCCGCTGGTATGGTCGTTGGGCAGACAAACGAGGACGAGCTGGGGCATGCTTCCCCTCTCCTCCCAGCTCTCGATTTGTTTTTTGATGGACCTGGCTCTCCAGACATCGGGAACATCCATGTTCCAGCCGACATAATCCCTGGGGGTGAAACTTTCTATCGAGGGAATACCCGGCTGGCTACGGATGACTACTTCTCCTTTTCCGAGGAGATATTCTTCCCAAAAATCTTTCCAAGCGGGAGTGCCAGGCCTTTGATGGTCCTTCCAGCCGCACTCGGGCATGGCGAACTCCCCAAAATTCCAGAGAGATACGCCATGTTTGAGGCAATTGTCCCAAAGGAAACCTGTCGGCGCGTAGGCCAGCGCATCGACATCGTCTTCCCCCATGCCATCCGGATAACTCCTCGGCCAGCCGGCAAAGGATTTCTCCAGGTAATCGGTTCCGAAAGCAGTCGTCGACCATTGATGACCGTCAGCGCTCAGGATACCACTGCAGTAGATGTTATCGAGGAGCACGAACTCCCGCACCAGCTTATGTTGATTGGGGGTAACTTCCTCCCCAAAAATGCAGAGGGAAGGGTTGCCGTTGCCCTCGGGCACATCCCCGAGAATCTGGTCGTAGGTTCGGTTCTCTTTGATGATATAAACCACGTGCTTGATCAAACTCGGCTCGCCTATTCTTTCGGGGACTGGAACGGGCCTTACCCCGCGGCGTGGCTTCTTCATGGCCTCCTTTATCCTTTCCTGATGAAAATTGGCGTAGACCCTTTGGCCGAGCCGTTTCAAATCTTTGCCTCCGGGAAGGCTAAAAACGGAAATAGAGCCGGAGTACTGATGGGAATTGAAACCGACCAGGCCTGTTTTCTCCTCCATTCTTGGCTCATCTGGTAAACCTTTGATATTGGCCACCCAGAGGGTTTGAGTATGCTCGTTCCAGGCCACCGCGCCGGGAAACCAGCCGACGGGAATGAGGCCTTCGAGCCTGGACTTCTTCTTCTCAGGTTTGAAATTAATGACAGCCACGGCGTTCTGCGTCCCGTTGGCGACGAGCAGCCTCTTTCCGTCCGGAGTAAAACAGAGGGCGTTAGGCGATGCGCCGAAAAGGTCAGCCGGGCTTCTCTTTACCCATATGGTCTCCACAACCTCATCCTTTCTCGTGTCGATGACACTCAGATTATCGGAAGCGGCGTTGGCACAGACAAGATACCGACCATCCAGGGAAAGGGCCAGGTCCGAGGAATGGAGCTGGACCAGAATTTCCTTAATCGCCCTTCCTGAATCCAAGTCGATGACGCTGATGGAGCCCTCGCAGGCGATGTATCTTTCGGGGTCGACCTTGACCGTCGTTCCCCGGCCGGCAGGGCCAACCAAATCCCTTTCGCCCGGCCGACGGCCTCCCCAGTTGCTCACATAGGCCTTGCCATGGGCGAGAACCACTTCATAGGGTGCGACGCCGACATCGAAACTCCTCAGCAGATTTCCAAAATAAGCATCGATTTCCAGGAGCCGGTTGGAAAGGTTTCCGCAAACATAGAGTCTCCGGCCATCCGGACTAAGAGCCAGGCCAGCTGGGATTTCGGCCTGACGCCGAGGAGCCTCAGCCGGCGGGAGCAAAAGGGTATGGGAGGGCCGAACCCGGCCATCCGGGCCGACGGAAAAGACTTTTACGCTGCCGTTCACATTGCTGAGGTAGATAGTTCTCCCATCGAGAGAGAATATCAAGCCGTTAAAACTGAGCTGGCCTTCAGGATCAGAGCCCAAGCTACTCCCCGAAAACGTTTCCGGCATGGGTTCATTTTGAGCTTCAGCCGGCAGGGCGACGCGCTGGAGAATCTTGAAGTCGAGAGCATCGATGATGACCAGCTCATTCGTTTTTCCGGAGACAGCAGCGCGCCTCCCATCAGGAGAAATGGCCAGGCCCTGCGGCCTCATTCCAGGAAGCTCTATCCACGAGCCGAAGGGAGTTAAGACCTGATTCACCGGCACAACCGCCGAACCGTCTGGCCTAAAGCCCACTGGACCTTCGTCCTGCGCTATGAATTCCTTTTTTTGGCAAGCAATTCCAGGAAACAAAAAAACAAGAAGAAGGCAAGCCATGATAGCCCTGTTTCCCATGATTTCTTTGCTCTGGAGGCGACTCTTCGCTTTCTTCCAAACAAAAAGTTTTGACGCGGCATCGCTCGGATAACAGAACACTCGCCTTCTCTCCATTTGGATTCGAGGACTATGCTAAAAGAGTTGACTCCACTCTGTCAAATGTTTGACCTGACCTCAACATTCTGAAGGCGCGGAAAGGAGCAAATCTTCAGGGGGGTGCCCAATGATGTATTTGGCGCCACACGTCGAGCGGCCTGCTCTGGCCCCCTATCGTTTGCTTCTTCGTGAATAGACCTTCGTCTTGATTTTTCGCCAGGATTGCATTAAAACGACCTTGCCTCGATGTCCATCCTTGAAGTCAAAAACCTGAGCGCTGGCTACGGCAATGGTCCGGTTATTATGGACATCCATTTTTCCCTCCATGAGGGCGAATTTGTCACCATTTTAGGTCCGAACGGCTCGGGCAAAAGCACCCTCATCAAAGCCATTCAGGGTTTGCTCCGTGAAATTACGGGCGAAGTCCGGGTCACCGGAAAAGACCTTTTCCAGATGAAAAGGCGCGAGATTGCCAGAGCCATTGCTTTCGTGCCCCAGCTGTATGAGCTTGCCTTTGATTATACTGTCTGGGAAATCGTATCCATGGGGCGCTACGCCCATCAGACCAGGCTGGCCAGCCTCTCCGCCCAAGAAACGGGCTTCATCGAAGAAGTCCTCCGTCTTTTCGGCATCCACCACCTTCGCCATCGAAAAATGAGCCAGCTAAGCGGCGGAGAGAGGCAACGCGCCACCATCGCCCGGGCCATGGTCCAGGACACGCCGTTTCTTTTTCTCGACGAGCCGAGCGCCCATCTTGACCTCAGCTACAGCTTGGAAATCTTCTGCCTTCTCGAAAAACTTCAGCAGGAGCACCGAAAAACCATCCTCTGCACCGAGCACAACATCAACCTCGTCATCCCATACTCCCAGCGAATCATTTTCCTCAAGAATGGAAGGATTCAAGCTCATGGCCCGCCCCAAGCATTGATTACTCGCGCTCACATCGAGGAGGTTTTTGGCACGGAGGTCGAAATCAGGGAGAACCTCCATTCCCGATTGCCCGAAATTTCCCTCATCCACCGTCATCCCCGAAGGGAGGGAGAGAGGCCGTGATGCTTTTCCCCTTGTCCCTTATCGTGGCTCTTTTTTTCGGCTCGTCAATGGCTCCCTCTCAAGTCATTTTTGACGACCTCAACCGCCCTTTCCCTCTTGGCACTCCTCCCCACCGCATCATCTCCCTTGCCCCGAATATCACAGAGATTCTTTTTGCCCTCGGACTCGATGAGAGAATCGTCGGAGTGACCCGATATTGCGATTTCCCCCTCGAGGCCAAGGAAAAAGAAAAAATCGGCGGCCTCCTCGACCCCAACCTGGAAAAAATTGAGGCCCTGCGACCCGACCTCATCATCGCTTTCCGCGGCAACCCCCTCCGGCTCCTGAACAAGCTCGTTCATCTCGGCTTCCCTGTTTTTGTCCTCGACAGGGGCAAGTCGCTTGATGACCTATTCATGATGGTCCAAAGGATTGGCCAGCTCACTCGAAAAGAGGCGGAAGCCACCGCCCTCACGGAGTCCCTGAAAAAGAAATATGAGGGCATCCGCGAGGCTCTGCCGTCCTTCCCGTCGAGGCCGAAAGTCTTTCTCTCCCTGCCCGGCCAAAAGCTCTGGACATGCGGCCGCGATAGCTACCTCCATGACCTCATCGTCAAAGCTGGCGGCACCAACATCGCTGGCCATATCCCCCGGGAATGGCTGCGTCTCAACCCGGAACATCTGATTAAGGAAAACCCTGACGTCATCGTCCTCCTGGCCCGAAACGAAAAAGATTTTAGCGAGTTGAGGGAATGGTACCTCAAGCATCCCCATCTAAAAACGGTCCAGGCCATTCAGAAAAAGAAGCTCTACTTTCTCGACGAAAATATGGCCAGCCGGTTTGGCCCGCGCCTCGTGGAGGCCTACTCTCACCTGGCCTGCCTCCTCCATCCCGAACGATTTTCAGCCGACCAATGAAAAGTGCCAAGAACTCGAGCCTCTTTTTCGTCATGCTTCTTCTCGCTCTCCTCCTCTCTCTCTATCTCTCCCTGCTTATCGGCCCTGTAGAAACAACGGCGGCCGATTTAGCCAATTTCCTTTTCCGTGGAGAGGCCACCTATCGGACGATTTTTCTTGACCTCCGGCTCTGCCGCGCTCTCCTTGCCTGGCTCGTCGGCGCCAGCCTTTCCCTGTCGGGCGTTATCCTTCAGGGTTACTTCCAGAATCCCATGGCTGACCCGTTCGTCATCGGCGTTTCCTCCGGCGCCTCTTTTGGCGCTGTCCTCTGTCTTTTCTTTGGCCTGGAGGCGACGGTTGTTGGCCTTCCGCTTCAGAGCCTGTGTGCCTTTGCTTCAGGGCTGGGGATTGTCTCTCTCGTCTACGCTCTTTCCCGCCAAAAACCGGCCTTCAAGGTGGAGACGCTCCTCCTCACTGGAATTGCCGCTGGCGCCCTGACTTCTGCGCTGACTTCTTTTCTCCTGTTCATGAGGTCGGACTCTTTCGAGCAGGCGGTTTTTTGGCTTCTCGGCAGCTTTTCCCTGGCTGACTGGCGTCAGGTGAGTTTTGTCTCTCCCTGTTTTGCGCTCATCCTCACTCTCACCCAGTGGATGGCCAAAGACATGAACCTCCTCACCCTCGGCGATGAGGTGGCCCGCTCTCTTGGCTGTCCAGTCGGCCGCGTTCGTCTGGCTTTTCTCGGCCTCTCGACTCTTCTGGCAGCCCTGGCCGTCTCCGTCAGCGGCGTCATTGGCTTTATTGGCCTGATTGTTCCCCACGGGGTGCGCCTCCTCGTCGGCCCTGACCACAGGCGACTCTTCTTGTTTTCCCCCCTTGCCGGTGGCACTTTTCTCGTCCTTTGCGACCTCGCCAGCCGGTCGATTCTATCGCCGGCCGAGCTTCCCATCGGCATCCTCACAGCCGCTCTGGGCGCCCCTTTCTTCATCTTCCTTCTTCATCGCCGGAAGTAAACCAGCTTTAGCGGGAGGCATCTTTTTCCCCGTGATAATGGCAAAATTCCAACGCACCCAGCGGCAGGGGTTCGGGTTTGGTCATAAAGCCGAGGAGTGCCAAGGGGAATCTCTCTTTGGTCGAAGGAGGCTTTGAATCGTCCGGGAAGGGAAGGCTTGCCCGGCTTGGCGGGTCATGCTAAAATGGCGCCACTCGATGGAATTCTTCTTTGTTAAGGACCACCGGAACAATTATCGCTTCTTCGCTTCCGAGCTCGGGCCGGGCATCGGCGAAAAAACCTCCAAGCCCAAGGAAGTGTGGCGCCGGGCCAAGGAAAAGTTACTTTTGCTTCCTCCCCGAATCCGGCGCCAGGAACAAGCCTTTATGGATATTCTCAAAGAAAAAGAAAACACCGTTGTCATTCGCCACTCTGGCCACCACTCGGAAACAAAATTGAGGCTGATTTTCTTTTTCTATCTCCAGAGGCAAAGGACCAAGCACATTCTCTTGCTTATCGGCGAAGTCCTCCTCCTCCCGCTGAGCGGTCTGGCCGCCTGGCTGCCTGGACCCAACGTCGCTTTCTACATCCTCGCTCTCCTCATCATCACCCACTGGCAAGCGTTGCGCGGAATCAACCGCCTTGGCCGAAAAAAGCTCGAATTCATGCCCACTCCTGCTTTTTCGGACTGGGAAGAGACAGTGACTCAGGGCGAGGAAAGCCGGTATGCTGAGGTCCTCGGGAAGCTGGAAAGGGAATTCAACCTCCAGGGCTTGACTAAAATCCTCTGGAAATAACCCCGAAGGCAAGACCAATCATAAACGAGACCATGGCGAGCGGCCGCATTCATCTGGCTTTTCTCGGCCTTTCGACTCTTCTTCTTTTCCCCCTTGCCGGGGACACTTTTCTCGTCCTTTACGACCTCGCCGCCAGATCGATTCTATCGCCGGCCGAAGTTCATTGACAAATCATGCTAATTATTCTATTTTTAGAGGCAATGACACTGACTCTTAACCAGTTTTTGTTCCTCGTCCTGACCTTCGCGGCGGTCATCGTGGCCATCTTCCTCGTCCTCTTCCTCGCCCAGATGCGAAGAACAGCCGGGGAGGGCGAAAAGGCCCTTCACGAGCTAAGAAAATTGGCCAAGAACCTCAACGAGCTGAACGGCGTTATCAAGGATAAACTGGAAGATATGGGGAAAATCATGGAAGCTTCGAAGAGGACGATTACCCACCTTTCCGAAGCTTCCTTCTTCTTGACAACCCGGCTTCTCAAACCGACTTCGAAATATTGGCCTTTCATCTTCCCGCTCGTACAGTATCTCTTGAGAAAACGCCGGAAAAGAAAGGAGGAAAAAAATGGCTGAGAACAAGGGTTCGAGCGCCCTCGAGGTAGCCGTCTCTTTCCTGCTCGGCGCGGCAACGGGCTTTATCCTCGGCATCCTTTTTGCGCCCGCCAGCGGCAAGGAAACGCGGGAAAAAATTAAGGCCCAAGCGGTCAAGACAGGAGAAAAGGCCAAGCAAAGCTACCAAAAAATCTCGGAGGAAGCAGAAAAGGGTATCCGAGTGGTCAAGGAAAAAGCGCAGGAAGGAATCGAGGCCATCAAGGAGTTCATCGAGAAAAAGAAAGAGGAATTCGCCAAGAAGCCGCCTGAAGGCTTCCACGCTGATGACGTTAAAGAGTAACCCCTAACCCCGGGCTGCCTTCTGCGTCTCGCTAATAAGGGAAAAACGAGCATGAAGAAAACAGCTATCGTGCAGGTCAAGGCCAGAGAGATTCTCGACTCCCGCGGCTTCCCTACCGTCAGAACAACCGTCGTCCTTCAGAGCGGTGCTGTGGGCGTAGCTTCCGTGCCCTCCGGCGCGTCGACGGGTGCCCATGAAGCACTGGAGCTAAGAGACGGAGACCCGCGCCGCTATCTCGGCAAAGGTGTCCTCAAGGCGGTGGCCAATGTCAACGAGGTCATTGCGCCCCGTGTCGTCGGGATGGACGCGCTTGACCAGGCCGAGCTCGACCGCTTGCTCATCGAGCTCGACGGCACACCGAGCAAACAGAAGCTCGGAGCTAATGCCATCCTTTCTATCTCCATGGCTGCGGCCGTCGCTGCCGCCCGAGTGCAGAAAAAACCTCTCTTCGAGCACCTTGGCGGGAAAAAGGCTTACCTCCTTCCTGTGCCCCTGATCAACATCCTCAACGGCGGCTCTCATGCCGACAACAACCTCAACATCCAGGAATTCATGATCGCTCCCCTGGCCAGTCCCTCTTTCGCTGAAGCCATCCGATGGGCGGCTGAAGTCTTTCATCATCTCAAAAAGGTCCTCAAGAGCAAGGGCTACAGCACGGCTGTCGGGGACGAGGGTGGTTTTGCGCCTAACCTCAAGGCCGACGAGGAAGCCCTTGAGCTCATCGTCGACAGCATCAAGCAGGCTGGCTTTCGGCCTGGCCGAGATATTTATCTCGCCCTCGACCCGGCTGCTTCCACGTTCTTCGAGGACTCCGTCTATGTCTTCAAGAAATCGGATGGGTCACGAAGGTCGTCCGACGAAATGATCCAATTCTATGAAAAGCTCGTCCAGAATTATCCCATCATTTCGATCGAAGACGGACTGGCTGAGGATGATTGGCCGGGCTGGGCCAGCCTCACCCGCCGGCTGGGAAGCAAAATCCAGGTTGTTGGCGATGATATCTTCGTCACTAACCTGGCCCGGTTCAAGGAGGGCGTAAGCCAGGGAATTGCCAACTCCATCCTTATCAAGCTCAACCAGATCGGCACGCTCACCGAAACGATGGAGGTAGTTCGCTACGCCCAGAGCCAGGGCTATTCGACCGTCATTTCCCATCGCTCGGGTGAGACGGAGGACACTTTCATCGCCGACTTGAGCGTGGCGCTTCAAAGCGGCCAGATCAAGACAGGCTCGCTCAGCCGAAGCGAACGCATTGCCAAGTACAATCGCCTCCTCGAAATCGAGAGCGAGCTCGGAGAGCGGGGCTCCTACGCAGGAACGGGTGCCTTCGCTCGTTATCTTGCTTGAAAAGCAGGTCAGCCCAACCTCGGACCATGGCGCCGCCGAAGGAAAGAAAGAGCGAGTTCTTGACTTCCTCCCATATCCCGGTCAAAGCTGTCTACGATAGCTCGGATTTAGCCTCCTTCGACCCCAAAAGAGACCTCGGGGCACCCGGCTCCTTCCCGTTCACGCGCGGCATCTATCCCTTCATGTACCGGGGGAAGCTGTGGACTATGCGTCAGTATGCCGGCTTCGGAACAGCCGAAGAATCCAATCGCCGCTTCCGCTTCCTTCTCGCCCAAGGGCAAACAGGCTTGAGTGTCGCTTTCGACCTCCCCACCCAAATCGGCCTCGACTCCGACCACCCCCAGGCGCGCGGCGAGGTCGGCAAAGTCGGAGTGGCCATCGATTCAATCCGCGATATGGCAGCTCTTTTCCGAGCCATCCCCCTGGACAGGGTCAGTGTGTCGATGACGATCAACGCCACGGCGGCCATCATTCTGGCCATGTACCTCGCTGTGGCCAAGCGGAAGAGGATTCCGTGGACAAGCCTCTCGGGCACCATCCAGAACGATTTGCTCAAAGAATACATCGCCCGCGGAACCTACATCCTTCCTCCTTCTGCTTCCCTGAAAATCATCGTCCAGATCTTGTCCTTCTGTCAGAACCATGTTCCGCGCTGGAATACGATGAGCATCAGTGGTTACCACATCCGCGAGGCCGGCGCGAACGCTGTTCAGGAACTGGCCTTTACCTTTGCCGACGCAATCGCCTACATCGAAGCGGCCATCGCTGATGGACTGGATATCGATTCCTTCGCGCCGCGCCTGTCCTTTTTCCTGGCTTCCCATAACCAGTTCTTCGAAGAAATCGCTAAGTTCAGAGCCGCTCGGCGCATCTGGGCTAAGCTCATGAGAGACCGGTTCAAGGCCAAAAATCCCCTGTCCTGGGCTTTTCGCTTCCATACCCAGACGAGTGGCGTAACCCTTACCGCCCAGCAGCCCGAAAACAACGTCGTCCGGGTGACTCTCCAGGCACTCGCCGCCGTCCTGGGCGGGACGCAGTCGCTCCACACCAATTCGAGGGATGAAGCCTTGGCTCTCCCCAGCGAAGAATCCGTCCAGATTGCTTTGCGAACCCAACAAATTATCGCCCATGAAAGCGGCGTGGCCGACACCGTCGACCCGCTGGGCGGTTCGTACTTCGTCGAAGCCCTGACCAACGCCCTTGAGGAAAAAGTCTGGGATTATCTCCAGCGGATCGAAAACATGGGCGGCATGCTCAAAGCCATCGAGGCCGGCTACATTCAAAAAGAAATCCAGGCCAGCGCCTACGAGTTCCAGAAGAGAGTCGAAACAGGCGACGAAGTCGTTGTCGGTTTGAACGAGTTCGTCAAAGCGCGGGAGAAAATCCAATTCAAAATTGCCTACCCGCCTCGCCGCGTCGAACGGGAGCAGGTGGCCAGGCTCCGCCGCCTCCGGAAAGAAAGGTGCTGGCGAAAAGTTGAAAGAAGTTTGGATGCGCTGAAAGAAGCGCTGGAAAAGAAGGAAAACCTGATGCCTCCTCTCATTGCCGCTGTCGAAGCCGAGGCGACCCTGGGAGAGATCACGACTGTGCTCAAGGAGCATTTTGGCGTTTTTGTGGAAGCCTCTGCCCTCTGATGCGCTTCCCCTTCCTCTACCTGGCCATTTCCCTTTCAGCGGGGATAGCCACCGCCTCTCTTGTAAATGTCCCTTCGTTTCTTTCCCTTTGCCTGATTGGATTTGCGCTTTGTTGCGCCTGGCTGGCCTACGGGTTTCGCCGCAACAGGTTTTCCTTTGGCTTCATCCTGGTGACTACTTTTTTTATCGGTTTCTCTCTTTATCAGCACGAGAGTCGAGAGTATGAAAACAACCCGCTCCACCATTTTGACCTCGCCGCCTACGCCGATTTCACCGGTCGGCTCTACCAGTCCCCCTCTCTTGGACCAGGGAGGACGGTTCTTTTCCTCAAGGTGGAAAAAATCCGATTCCAGAATCGAGAAGAAGCCATCCGGGGCAACCTGCGGGTTTCGGTGCTTCATCCGGACAGCTTTTTCTCTCTTCTCCAACTCCGGGCCGGGGATAGGGTCCGCATCGCTGCTCAAGTCACCCGCGGGGGCGATTATCTCAACTTCGGCGAACCCAGGCTGGCCAACCTGAGGAAAAATCAACGTCTCCATAATCAGGCTACCTGTAAGAGCCCCGCTCTCATCGAGAAGGTCGGGGGAAAGAGTTTTTTCCCGGTCGAAACCTGGATTTCATCGCTTCGCCTCAAGTTCCTGGGCCGCATCGAAGCCCATTTCCGCTCTCCGGCCGAGACTTCCCTCTCCCAAGAGGGAGCCATCCTCGAGGCGATGCTCCTCGGCGAAAGGGGAAGGCTGGAGGAGACAACGAACCGAAGCCTCCAGCAATCCGGGCTTTACCATCTCATCGCTATCTCCGGGGCTCACATCGCCATCCTCTCTTTTCTCCTCTACGGCGCCCTCCGGCTCGTCCGCCTCCCCCGGCGAGCTACTTACCTCGCCCTCATCCTCCTCCTTTCCTTCTATGCTCTTCTTGTCGAGGGTCGTCCATCTGTCTTCCGCGCTACCTTCATGACCCTGGCTTATCTCGTCGGTAAACTCTTCTGGAAGAACGTCAGCGTTTTGAACACCATTTCCTTCAGCGCTTTTTTCCTCCTCCTTCACAACCCCTTTTTCCTGCTCGACATGGGTTTCGAGCTTACCTTCGCCGCCACCTACGCGATCATTCTTTTCTTGCCGCCGCTCCTCAAGCGCCTGCCCCGCCTCCCCTTCCGGATAAGCGAATTGTTTGGCCTTTCCCTCACCGCCCAGGTTGGCGTCCTCCCCTTTCTCGTCCGTTCTTTCAACCGGGTGACCTTCTCGGCACTCGTCCTCAACCTGGCTGCCGTTCCGCTCACCGGTTTGATCATGGGCCTCGGTTTTCTGTTCCTGGCTTCCTCACTTTTCAGTTCCTTTCTGGCCCATCTCTTCGGTCAAGCCCTCCAATTCCTCATCCGGCTCTTCCTCGGCCTCACTCACCTCCTCGAGTTCCTTCCCTTTGTTTCTTACCGGATTCCAACACCCCATCTGGCGACAGTTCTTGCTTATTTTGCCTTTCTTCTCCTTCTCCTTGTCCGGCCCAAGTTCAGGGCGCAACGAGCACTCATTTCTCTTTGTTTCCTGGGTTGCTTGGCCGTGCTCATCAGCTATCCTTTTCCGGCGCCTGCCTCTCCCGAACTGAAGCTCACCTTCCTCGATGTCGGACAGGGCGATTCGACGCTGGTTCAATTCCCGGGCAAAAAAATCATGCTCATCGACGGCGGAGGCACACCGGATGGCCGGTTCGACATCGGCGAGCACGTTGTCAGCCCGTTTCTCTGGAGAAAAGGCTATAAAAAAATCGACTATCTTGTCCTCACTCATGCCCATCCAGACCATTTGAACGGGTTAAAAGCAGTGGCCAGGAATTTCCGGGTTGCCAATTTCTGGGAGTCCTTCAGTCCGTCCCATAATGAGTCCTACGAGGAACTCAAAGCCGCGCTTGGCTCTTCGACTCTTGCCAGACGGGTTTTTAATGGGTTTAATCACAGGGAAGGAGCAGTGAGGATTGAATCCCTCCATCCCGCCGACAGCCAGCCGCATGTCAGAGAGGTCACCAATGAAGAATCCCTCGTCCTCTGTATCTCTCTCGGAAAAGTGTCTTTTTTGCTGGCCGCCGATATCGGCACTGAAGCTGAAGCAGAAATATTGCGCCGAGCTCCTGACCTTCGCGCTTGCGTCCTCAAATCGCCACACCATGGCAGCCGGACATCGAGTTCCCTTTCCTTCCTTGAACAAATCCGTCCCCAGTTTGTGGTCATTTCGGCCGGGAGAGGAAACGTTTATGGCGTTCCCCATCCTGATGTGCTGGAGCGATACGAAAAACTCGGCGCGCGCATCTTGAGAACGGACCGGGATGGCGCTGTCGAGGTCGCCACGAACGGCCGCCTAATCGCTGTCCGCACCGCTCGCCAAGCAAGCGGCGGTGAGGCCGCGAAGAGCTCCCTTTGACCTTCATTTTAGGGTGCCATGGCTGCTCGAGCTGGCTTCGTTACTCCAAATCGCGCGTTAGCTATGGACTAACCCAGAAGCCAGCCCTGGTTTGACAGGGCGATGGTGCTGAGCTATGATGAAAAAAATGCTTAAGAATAAACGGGGCGTTTGGCTGGCTCTATTCGCCTTCGTTGCCTCCACAGCTTTTCCCCAGACCCTGGCCGAGATAGCCAAAAAAGAACGAGAAAGACGAGAAAGCCTCAAGGGCAAGAAGGGAATAGTCGTCACGAACGCTGACCTGGCCAAGCTCAAGAAGAAGCCTGCCCTCGAGATACCCTCAGCCATGGTGGAATCAGAGAAAACAGGCACGCCACCGGCTGGACCTCCTTCAGAAACTCCATCTGAGACAACGCCACAGGCCGTTGAGACGAGCGGACCGGCCGCTCCCTCCGGCTCCACAACTCAAGAGCCATCTCCGAGTGAAGCTAATCTCAAGTCCCTCCAGGAAAAATGGGAAAAGGCCAAGGAGTATGTAGAGCTCTTGACCCTCAAGATGGGTGCCCTCTGGCAGGAGCTGGCCAATGTGGACGCGCCCAGCGCCAAGGAGGCAATCCAGCTGGCCATCGCCGAGACCTTCCTCAAGCTGCAAAGCGCTCAAGAAGAGGAAGAAAGAGCGAGGCAAGAGCTGGAGAAGTTTCTTGGCCAGATGAAGCGAGAATCGACTCCTTCCCTCTGGATTAAATAAGAGACACCCTCCGAGACCGCCCTATGCCTCGTTTTCTTTCTATCTAACTATCTAAAATAGACGAGGGAGATCTGGATGCCGAGCTCGCGGTCGTCCTTCGAAGGCGGAAAATCCCGGGAGGGAACGAACGTCTTCTCGCAGTCGATGACGAGATAGAACTCATCCTGCTCCCCGAGCATCTCCTTGGTGATGACGTAGCTCTTCTCGAAAAACATTTCTGTCGGGATAAACTCATCAAAAGCCTGATCGTTGATCTTGAAGGTGACCTTCTGATTGGGTGTGGCCTCGGGATTTACCCCACCCCTGATGACGAGGTGAGCGTCGCGGTGCGGGTTATCGATGAGGCATCTCGCTTCCTTGGCTGTCCACCGCCACTGCCGGAGGTAGGCTTCGGGGTCGATTTCCAAATCATACCAGCCGCTTTCATAGATAACCTCCGGCACATCGGGTGGGGGTGGAACGACCTTTATCTTCTTAATCGATATTTCCCGTTTCGATTCGCCGGTCCGGTCAAAAGGATTATACAAACCGACACTCAACTTAAGGGTCTCCTCTCCCTTGAAGGAGGGGTCAAACTCGTCGATAAAGGAAGGAATATAAATCCGGCGGGAATAGGTATATTCCTTTCCTGGCTCCCACTTCGAAGTCGGTACGGGGGGCACGTGGTCATCCTGGAAAAGGAGGTTATTCCCATGCCAGAAGTGGACATAGATATGGTAGTTCTTGGTGACCCGGACAAAATCTCCCGTTGTCCTCCACGTGTAGCGCATATCGGTCATCAGGTTATCGGATAAAGGCTTTTCAGCAAAATCGACGGTGAGCTCGATACCCTTGACCTGCGCCTTTTTTTGGCAAGAAAGTGCGCCAAGTAGGAGTAGAAGAGTAACCAAAACAAGCCAATTCTTCTTCATCATCCTCCTCCTCAACGTCGCTAAATTTCCAGCCCGTTCATTATAATGAATCCGCCCCCCAGAGTAAAGGAGAGCTATGCTGTTATCATGGGACAAAAGGTGCTTCCTCGCCCAGTCGGCTCGGACCATGCTCTCTTGTTTCTTCTGGAAAGCTAATCTTTATCCAGCTTGATCTTCGAAATCGGAAGGAGATGGGGGATATTGCTCTCGTGCATCAACTTGTTCAGGCGTGGGATTTCCTCGTCGATCATCCTGTTGATACGCTCGACCATACTCATCACCTTCTGTTCATTGATATCGATTTCTTTGAGTTGCCTCTCCGACGGTGCCCCCGTATAACCGCTGATCGACCGACCAACAAAAAGCAGTCGCCCTCGCACTGAGGTCATCATGGCCTGGAAACCGGCTGATGGATCGCCGGCGAATTCCCTTCGAATTCCTTCTACTTCCTTGAGCCCAGCCTTTATTGCTTCGACAAGCGATGCCGGCGCCGTGGGGACTTTCTTCACCATCCCCTCAGCCTCATGGAATTGCTTTTGCAAAGCATCAAGCGTGCTCTGGATTTGGGTCAAGATCGGCGCGAGCTTGTAAAGCCGCATCAGGGCGTCGTGTTGAGCCTTCCTTTCCGCCAGGGAAACATCGATCCGGGGGTCGGCCTCAACCTTGAGTGCCTTGGCCATCTCGACGCCACCGGCGACGAGCTTAACCACATACTCGCCAGGAAGAACAAAGGGCGCCAATGCCCCGCCGAGCCTGCCCATCGTTCCTGTCTCGGCAACGGCCGGTGGCGGATACCTCAGGTCCCAGGCGAGGCGATGGATGCCTGATTTTTTCTCGCCCTTCAATTCCCGGACCACCTTCCCTTCGGAATCGGTGATGATAATCTTCGCATCATCCTTAGCTTCTTCCTTAAGATAATAGGTAATGAGCGCCCCATAGGGCGGGTTCGGCGCCACAAAAAACTTGTGGCCGAGGTCTCCTTTGTGGAAATAGGGGTTGAATATGACGGCCGGACGCATATCGAAGAGATAGCCGGCTGAGGCCAGGACCTCCGCTTTCAACTGCTCAAGGGGAGTGATGTCATCCAAGATCCAGATGCTCCGCCCGTGGGTCCCGAAAATCAGGTCATTATCCCGGGGATGAATGGCAATATCATCGACGGGGACGAGGGGCAGGTTGCTCCTGATGCGCGTCCAGCGCAAGCCGCGGTCGATCGAGAAATAGGCGCCGCGCTCGGTCCCCAAAAAAAGGAGGTCGGGGTTACGCGGATGTTCTCGGATGACGCTCAACGTGCCTCCGGAAGGGAGGTTAGCCGAGATGTTTTTCCAGGTGTTCCCGTAGTCCTCGGTGACGAAGACATAGGGTTTGAAATCGTCGCTGCGATGCCCGTCGAACGTGACGTAAGCCCTACCCTGGGCATGGCTGGAGGCGACAACCCGGCTAACATAGGTGCTCTTGGGAACCGCTGACGGCGAGGGCGTTACGTTTTTCCATGTTTTCCCGTCATCCATGGATACCTGGACCAGCCCATCGTCTGTTCCGACGTAGATAATTCCTTCCTTGAGCGGCGATTCGGAAATCGTCGTAATCGTCCCGTAGAAGCTCACGCCGTCATGGCGACTCAAGGTATTGGCGTCAGGGATGACCCCCATGATGGGGAGTTTATCCCGGTCTATCTGGCTGGTCAGGTCTACCGTCGCCTCCCAATTATCGCCCCTATCCCTCGAGATAAAAAGCCTGTTTCCGCCGTAAAAAATCTTCTTTGGGTTATGGGGAGAGATGAGGATGGGACTGTTCCAGTTGAAACGGTAGCGCTCTCCTTCCTTTTCCGGGTCTGGCTGCGGCCGGATGGACTTGCTTTCTCCGGAGCGGAGGTCGAATCGAAAAACATTCCCATCCTGCGACTCAGCATAAATCGTGTTATGGTCAGTCGGATCCACCTGCACGTAGAAGCCATCGCCACCGCCGATGCGGATCCATTCGTCGTTGGTGATGCCGATTCGAGTCCAGGTCGCACTCGGACCTCCCCAGCTTCCGTTGTCCTGAAGACCGCCGTAGACAAAGTAGGGTTTGCGCATGTCAAACGTGACTTCATAGAACTGGCCGAGGGGGATCGTATTGATGAAATCCCACGTTTTCCCCCGGTCATAGGAAATATGGATGCCGCCGTCCGAGCCGAGAACGATGTGGTCGGAATCAGCCGGGTTGATCCACATAGCATGATGATCGCCATGGATCCGCTGGACGTAGTCGGTATTGAACGTTTTCCCTCCATCCTCCGAGTAGTACATGGCGGCTCCCAGGACCCAGATGCGCTGGTCATTGTTCGGGTCGATGCGGATCTTGCTGTAATACATGGGACGGGGATTGGTCGAAGACATCTTTTTCCAGGTGAGGCCCTTGTCTTCAGAGCGGAAAACCCCGCCATTCCGGTTCTCAATGATGGCATAGACGATGCTGGGGTTGCGCCGGTAAACGTCGATGCCGATTCGGCCGGTCGGGCCGTCGGGAAGACCGTTCGTCAGCTTAACCCAGGTCTCCCCGCCGTCCGTGGTTTTGTAGAGGCCGCTCCCGGGGCCGCCTCCGTTGAAGCCATAAGCCGTGCGCTGCCGCTGGTAGGCAGCGGCGTAGAGGGTCGACGGATTTTCGGGGTCGATGGCCACATCGACAAAACCCGTGTTCTCGTCAATGAACTTGGTGTTGACCCAGCTCTTGCCGCCGTCTGTTGTCCGGAAAAGGCCTCTTTCCTTGTTCGGTCCCCAAAGATGGCCGAGCGCAGCAATGTAGACAATATCGGGGTTGGTCGGATGGATGACGATGCGGCCGATATGATGGGTATCCCGTAAGCCCATGTTTTTCCAGGTCCGGCCGCCGTCTTCGGACTTGAAGACGCCGTCACCCCACGACGAGCTCTGCCGGTTATTCGGCTCGCCCGTCCCAACCCAGACGATATCCGGATGGGATGGAGAGACGGTCACATCGCCGATTGAACTCGTCGTCTGCTCATCGAAGAGAGGCTCCCAGGTGACGCCGTTGTTCGTTGTCTTCCACAGGCCGCCAGAAGCCGTGGCCACATAGATGGTCCGCGGGTTGGTCTCGACGAGAGCAAAATCATCGATGCGTCCACCCATGTTGGCCGGCCCAATCGAACGCCAGGCGAGGCCGTCGAGGAGCGTCTCGGCGATAGCAAGACCTGGCGAAGATTTGGGTTTAACCTCTCTACCACCGGCCAATAAGCCAGCCAAGAGGCTTAGACAAAGCACCAAGGCAGAAAAGAAACTCAACGGTCGAATTATCTTTTTCCTCATTCTTTTTTTATCTCCTTTAATGATTTTCCCTCTTCCGACCATTTCCATCTCTTTCCAATTGGTCAGTTCTCAAAATGGAGGATTATTCTTTTATCACAGTCACGGAACCTCATGCAACAATTTCGAAGCACCCGACGGGTCCTGTCACGGTTCATTCCCGGCCAGGCTCGGGGTTGGGATTGCGAAGCCCGCTCAGGCTTCGACGGGCTTTCTCACCCCAACTCCTCGCCTGTTTCCCCTGGCATCAAACGCTCGGGTCGGCGTTCCGAGACGCTATCGAAAGCTTTGTTTTTCATACATTAACCTCCCCTACCCCTCTCCGCGAAAGACGCCCCCAGGAATTCTTCCTTAGCCATTAAATCCCCCTACCCCCTTTGAACAATCAAAGGGGGCCTGAGAAAAGGTGGGCGTCTTTCGAGCAGGCCGGAGGGGAA
>CAYUKK010000182.1:0-6554 GCA_964445305.1 uncultured Eubacteriales bacterium | reverse complement strand
GCGGAAGATGATCGGGTGGATTGCTTTCTTGATGTTTATCATGCCGCCCCTTTTCTTTTTCCCCGGCCTGGCGGCTCGAGTCCTTGTCCCCGGCATCGAGAACGCCAAGGAAGTCTATGCCATCATCAGTTTGAAAATTCTCCCCATCGGCCTGATGGGCTTTGTCCTGGCGGCGGTCATCAGCTCGACAATGTCAACCTTGGGTTCGGAATTCAACACCCTGTCGGGCGTCCTGACTCGAGATTTTTATAAAAAGAAAATAAAGCCGGATCTTTCGGAGAAGGAGGAAGTCTTTCTGGGTCGTCTCTTCACCATCGTCATCGGCGTTTTGACTATCCTCCTCGCTGTTCTCTTCAACTCCCTCAAGGGCTTTAACCTGATGGATATCATGTTCCGCATTTTCAGCGCCTTCGGGCCGGCGATCATGATTCCGCTTGTCTTCGGTCTCCTCTTCAAGAGATTCAATGCCCGGGGGGCTCTCTGGGGAGTTGTGGCCGGCTCCCTGACCGGCGTTTTGCTCGTCCTCGCCAACTTCTTCCTTGTCCAAATGTTCGTCGAGGAAATGAGAGTCAACGCTCGCCTCGATTTCTGGCTGCGCAGCGCCTGGAATTCGGTGGCCACCGTCCTCAGCGTGGCGGCGACGATTCTGGGCATGTGGTGGGGCACTCGATCGCGGCCGACGCCCGCCGAGGAGATGGCTCGGCGGGAGGCGTTCTTTGCGGATTTAGAAAGACCATTCCTGTTTGAAGGCCAGGAGAGGAAAGCCTTTTCTCCCTTCGGGGTCATCGGCCTGACGCTTATCGCCTTCGGCTTCGCCTTTGCCGCCGTCTCTTTCCTTGTTCTCCTTTATTACCAAGATGGGAGGGCATGGAGAATCGACCTCACGGTCGCCGGCGTCCTCATCTTGCTGGGTCTGCTCATGCGTGTGTCCAGACCGGAAAGGTAGGCCCGAGCTACAGATTTTCTCCCCAAGGCTCAAGGCCGCACGATCTGACCCACCGACGTTCTGCTGGCTTCCATTCAGATATTGAGCTTAATCTTTTCTGGTTTTCCCGAAGCCAGGGATTTATGGATCGCTTCAAGAACTGCTGTCGTTCGAACGCCGTCGCGGACGCTGACGTGGGGTTCTGTGTTTTTTTCGATGGCCAGGATAAACCCTCTCACCGCCGCCGGGAATGCGCCTTGCCATTCATCGAAGACCTTGTAGTTGAGGAAGGTGCGGGGGCAAACGAATTTGTCCTGGGTCATCGCGTCCACAGCTTCGGCCTGACGGTCAATGTGGAGAGTTCCCTTGCTGCCGATGAGTTCCATGTAGGAATCGGGCATGTAAGGAGAGGTGTTGGGATAAATCCAGACAGCCTCGAACGTGGCCAACTTGTCTCCTTCATACGTGACGAGAGATTGGATTCCGTCGTACGTGTCGAAACCCTTTTCGACGAGAACCTTTTTGACTCCTCTGGCGTAAGCTTCAACGGGGTCGGCATCGAACCACCAGGTGACAAGGTCGATATCGTGGCAGGACAGAAACCAAGCCGGTGTTGTGCGGCTGGACCACGCGGCCAGCATTTCGGTGGGGACATAGAGGGGGTTGTTTTTTCGAGCGTAGGCGATCATCGGTTCGCCGACCTGGCCATTAAGGACCATCTCTTTGACTTTATGGTAGGGAGAGAGCCAGCGGTGATTGAAATCGACTTGGAGTTTTTTCCCCGTCTTCTGGACGACGCGATAGACTTCTTCCGCCTCGGCCTGGCTTGTGGTCAAGGGCTTCTCCACAAAAACATGGCAGCCGGCTTCCAGGGAATGGATGACCGGCTCCGTGTGCAGGTTGTCCGGAGTGGCCACAGCCACGGCGTCCAGCTGTTCTTTCTTGAGCATTTCCTTGTAGTCCGCATAGAGCGCTTTGACGCTAAACTCTTGGCCGCTCGCGGAGAGCCTTTCGCCGTCCGGGTCGGCCAGAGCAACGATAGTCACCTGAGGCTGAAGCTTGAGGACGCGGCCGACGGCGTTCCCCATAATGCCGCACCCTATGATGGCGAAGCGGATAGCCATTCTTATCCTCCTCAAAAGAATTCTCTGATCAGGGCAGAAAAACGCCCTTGATGCCTTTTTTCTCTTCCAAGGCCGAAAAAAGCTCGGGCCAGCGGTCAAGGCTCCCCCGGTGGGTGATGAGCGGAGCGGTCTCAATCTTGCCCGAACTGAGGAGCCGGATGGCGGTCTCCCAGGATGTGAAAGAAGTGGACAAGTTAAAGATGAAGGTCAACGCTTTGAACATGGCGGGGTCATAAGGGAAAGCAATCTCACCCTTGCCGGTGAGACCGATGGCTGTGAAGCGGCCGAGTTTCCGCAGGAGCTCGATGCCCAGAGCGATTCCGCTGGCTGAGCCGCTCGCCTCGACGACCACATCGACCCCGCGTCCGCCGCTCACATCAAGCCCGAAGGCGACGACATTTTCTTTCTGGACGTTGAGGACGTAATCGATGCTCCGGATTTTCCGGGCAACGGGCAGGCGGAGACTCTCATCGGCGTCGGTTCCGACGAGCATGACCATGGCCGCGCCGGCGGCCTTGGCGGCCATGGCGGCGAGGAGCCCGATGGGGCCTGGACCGATGACCGCCACCATGTCCCCCGCTTCGACCCGGCCCCTTTCGAGGACGTCGGTGACGACGTTGGCCATCGGTTCGACGAGGGTGGCTTCTTCGAGAGTGAGGTAATCTGGCAAACGGTGGAGGAGTTCAGGCTCGGGAAAACGCATATAAGGGGCGAAACAGCCGTCTATCCCCCAGCCAGGAGACCTTTTTTCCGGGCAGAGCTGCCGGTTACCCGTGCGGCAGAGCCAGCATCGACCGCAGGCCAGGGTGTGGGGTTCTCCGACGACGCGGTCGCCAGGTTTCCAGCCTCGAACGTTCTTGCCGACGGCGGCGATCGTCCCAGCGAATTCGTGGCCAAGGATGACCGGCGGCCAGTAAGGAAACTCATCATGGTAAATATGGAGGTCTGTGCCACAGATGCCGGCCGCTTTGACCTCGATGAGGACCTCGTTATCCCCGATTCTGGGCACGGGAACTTCCTGGAGCTCGACCAGGCCAGGTCCCTTAGCCGTCTTGACCAGAGCTTTCATGGTTTTTTCTTTCATCCGAGTCCGCTCCATCGGTCGATAAAATAAAGGAGGGCCACCGCGGCCCGGTTGATGTCGGCAATAGCGATGTGCTCGTCCACGGCGTGAGCTCTGGTGATTGAGCCAGGCCCGAAAACGACAGCGGGGATACCAAGCTGTTCGGTGTAGCGCCAGGAATCGCAGGAGGCGTTCATGAAGGCAGGGGCGGTCGAGATGCCCGCTTGTCGACCGGCGCTGACCAGTGTTTCGACGAGGGGATGGTCAGCGTGGATGAAAGCGGGGTCGCTGTTGAGCATGTTGTAGCGGATTTTAGCCCGGTATGGGGCCAGGGCCAGGCGGAGCTTTTCCTGAATCTCGTGGCGACGATAGGGGGGAAGGAAGCCGAAAACTCCCTTGAGCACAGCCTCGGAAGGAGTGGCGGCCGGCCAGTTTCCTGAGTGGAGCATCCCAAACGTGACGGGCATGGGGTTGGGATGGTCAGCGATAATGGGGAGGGAGCGGCGAGAAACAGACAGGATTTCCTCTCTTACTTTTTCGATAGATTCCATAGAATGAATAGCTTCTTTCAGAGCGCTTACCGTCGAGCCGGGACTGCCGCTGTGCCCGGCGACGCCGTAGGCTGTGACCTCGAACCAGACGGCACCACGGACGAGATGGGCGACCTGGAGCTCGACGGGCTCCATGACGATGGCCGCATCTGCCTTGAGACCCTGTCTGACGAGGAGGAGAGTGCCGTTGCCGCCGCACTCTTCCTCAACGACGAAATCCACGATGAAGTCTCCTCCCGGCCGTAAGCCAAGGTCACAGAGCGTTTTCAAGACAAGCCAGAGCGTAGCCACCTGCCCTTTGGCGTCGCAGGCTCCTCGTCCGTAGACTTGGCCCTCTTCGACCCTTGGGGAGAAGGGATTTTCCTGGCCAGGTGAGGGAGGCACGACGTCGAGATGCGTGTTGACGGCGAGGGATTTTCCCTTGCTCCGACCCTGGATTTTGCACCTCAGGTTGGCGGTTCCGCCATAGGTAAAATTTTCGAGTCGGAAGGAATAATCGGGGTCTTCCATGAGGCTGTCGGGAAGCGGGATGAGCTCAGCGCTGTCAACGAGATTTTCCACCCTCTCCTTAAGGAACCAGCCGATTTCCCTTTCGTTTCCGCGCGTTGAAGGGAATCGAATGAGGTGGGCAAGGAGGTCGACAGCTTGATCAAGATTCCGGGAAATGGTGCTCTCAAAGGGTTGCTTTTCCATCGAAATCCTGTCAAAAAGCGAAAGATATATCGTATAAAAAATCCGATTGATATTATATGGAATTTATGTTATATATTCAAACTCAATTTTGGGGCTGCGAGGACGAGACATTCATGATTAGCTCATGAGCGGGGTTCAAAGATGAAAAGGATTGCCACTTTTGGCGAAATCATGCTCCGCTTGTCCCCGCCAGGCAGGGAAAAGCTCTTCCAATCCCCATTGCTCCATACCTTTTTTGGCGGCGGCGAGGCCAATGTGGCCGTTTCCCTCGCCCTTTTTGGACATCCGGTACGCTACATTTCGGTGGTCCCCCCTAACGAAATCGGTGAGGCTGTGGTTCGAGAGCTAAAAAAATATGGAGTCGATACGAGTTTTATCGTCAGGCAGGGAAAGAGGCTGGGCGTCTATTATGCGGAGACCGGAGCAAACCAGCGAGCTTCGAAGGTCATTTATGACCGCGAGCACTCGGCCATTGCTGAAGCTAAGCCCGGAGACATTGATTGGCGAAAGGCTTTCGCCGATGTCGACTGGTTTCATACGACAGGCATCACCCCGGCCATTTCCGCTTCAGCGGCCGAGTTGACCAGGGAAGCGTTAGTCAAAGCCAGGGAAATGGGGATTACGGTTTCTATCGACTTTAACTATCGCGGCAAACTCTGGAAATACGGCAAGAGCGCTCCTGAAATCATGCGGGAGCTGGTTGCCCTGGCTGATATAGGAATGGGGAATGAAGAGGATTGTCAGAAATCCCTCGGCATCCGAGCTGATGTGGACGTCACCAAGGGCAAGCTCGACTTGGCCGTCTACGAAAAGTTAACGGCGGACGTTCTCGACGCTTTTCCGAATTTGAGCCGGGTGGCCATTACGCTCCGCGAGAGCTACAGTGCCGATCACAATACCTGGTCGGCCTGCCTGCGGACCAGGCAGGGGTTTTTCGTCGCCCAAAAGTACGACATCACGGATATCGTTGACCGCGTTGGGGGCGGTGATGCTTTTGCCGCGGGTTTAATCCACGGGCTGGATATCTACTCCGAAGATGCCGTCGCCCTGGAGTTCGCCGTCGCTGCTTCCTGTCTCAAGCATTCCATCCCCGGGGATTTTAACCTGGTCGCGGACAAAGAAGTCCTGGCCCTCATGCAAGGAGAGCAATCAGGCCGGATTCAACGATAAAGATGACTCCGGTAAGGAGGCCTCGATGCGACGGGATGAAGTCCTGGAGATTATCTTAGCGACGAAGGTCATCGCCGTCATCCGGATGGCCGATTCCCAGAAGCTCATCAAGGTAGCAGAAGCCATCGAGCAGGGGGGAGTGCGGGCGCTCGAGATTACCATGACTACGCCTTCCGCCCTCGAAATCATCAGCACCTTGTCCCAAAAGAAGGCCCCCGGCATGCTCATTGGCGCGGGCACTGTGCTGGACGTGGAGACGGCAACCCAGGCCATCCACGCTGGCGCCGATTTTGTCGTCTCACCCGTTCTGCGGGTCGAGTTGATTCGGACCTGTCGGCGCTACGATGTTTTCGTCGCCGCTGGGGCTTTCACGCCGACGGAGATCCTTACCGCGTGGGAAAAGGGAGCTGATGTGGTCAAGGTTTTCCCGGCTACTTCTGTCGGCCCGAAGTATTTCCAGGACATCAAGGGACCATTCCCTCAAATCCGGCTGATGCCGACAGGTGGTGTCAATCTCGAGAACGCTCGGGAGTTCATCCGGAGCGGAGCTTGCTGTGTGGCCATTGGCACGGCGCTTTTAGACAAGAGAGCGATCGAAAACGATGACTGGGGTGTGTTGACGCAAAAAGCCGCCGCGCTCATGGATTCGTTGAGGTGAGAAGATAACATGAAGAAAAAGAGGACAACCGAGGATTGGCTTGAACTGGCCCGGCGCTTCGAGCCCGGGTGCATGAACTGGCAGGCGCCTGTGGTCTGGGACCACGGCGAGGGTGCGGAGATCTGGGATGTTGATGGCAAGCACTATTATGACTGGACTTCCGGCGTGCTTGTGACCAACGCCGGGCATGCTCATCCCCGTCTGGCTGAGGCTCTCGCCAAGCAAGCCCGCCGTTTGCTCAACACCTTTGACTTCCCGACCCCTGAGCGTCTCACCCTGGCTCAGAGGCTCATTGAGCTGATGCCAGCCGGGCTGACCAAGGTCATCTTCATGACCACCGGTGCCGAAGCCTTGGACGCAGCTTTGCGTC
>CAYUKK010000181.1:0-23874 GCA_964445305.1 uncultured Eubacteriales bacterium | reverse complement strand
CAGGAAGGAGGGATCCCGGGTGCGGAAGAGGGCTTTTATCGAACCTACAGGATAGAAGAACCCATCGGCATCGAGAGGAGAGGCGAAATCTGTTTATTGACCGTCACCGCCCCTCGCTCTGAAATCGAAACAGCCGATTTTATCCTCTTCGAGGGAAGGAGGGAAATCCCCTATCAGGTTTTAGAAAAAAAAGAGTGTATTCCTCCGGAAAAAGCATCCGCCAACCATCCCGTCACCCTAACTTGTCAACTGGCTGTGCCGATGGATGCCGGGCCAAAGGAAAAAAAGGTCATTCTCCTTCTCCGAGGACAAAAAAAGGTGCAGCCCGAAAAGGCATTTCTCCTGACGGGCGAGGGCTTGGGAAAGACGGTCAAGAACAACCATCTCCAGCTATCCTTCCATCCCCAGAGCGGACAGATTAACACGATCGACTATTCTGCCGAGAACATTCACCTCTTCAACAAAGCGGGCGTCATCCACTGGAACCCCGATGTCTTCATTCCCGGTCAAGCCTGGGACCATTCCTTCGACTGGAATCCGCCAGCCCATTTTGAAGAAAGGACGGGAGAGTACGTCTACATAAACCTGCGCCGGGGGCCCTTTCCCCGCATCCCTGATGTCTCGCTCGAAGTCAAGTACATCCTCGAAATCGATGCTCCATATTTTCTATCGGAGACTCGCTTGACCTTTGGAGCGGATAAGGGAGTTATCGCTGTCCGGAATGATGAAATGGTCCTCTATAAGGAGCTCTTCGACTCTCTCCTCTATCCAACGAAGGAAGGAAAGACCGTCCAGATGCCGCTGAGGGAAAAAGAGGGGCTCCCCTTCGGCCTCGTCCACATCGCTCCCCAAGACGCCGAGTGGGTGGGGCTCCTCAACACCAAGGAGAATTTTGGGTTCTTCAGCCTGAGAGTGAGCGCCCTCAACGCCTGCCTGGAAGCGGCCGGCGAATTCCTCCTTCGGCCCGGAACTTATTTTTACGCCCCTGCGGATGGAAATTATGTCTACTGGGTTAGACCCCTCATTTACACGTGGGCCGATTACACAACGAATAACCACCTGACCTTTGTTCCCCAGGGAAGCTTTTTCTATGAGAAGAATGCCTACCTTGTCCTGCGACTCGGCGAGGATGTGCCCGAGAAAATCCAAGACCTCCACCGTCGGCTCCGGAATCCCCTGCGGGTTTTTTGATGACTCAGGCTGGATGGTGGGGCCTCTTTTTCAAGCTTGAAGAATCATCAGGCGGTCTTTTCTTTTCTCGGAGCATCCTCCGCCGGACGGACAAAAGGAGGAAAAGATGTATGCGGTCGGGATAGATTCGGGTACACAGGGAACTAAAGTCCTCCTTGTCGATTTCAAAGGAAAGGTGATCGGCCGCGGCTACGGCCGGCACCGGTTCTCCCCTGGCCTCAAGCCCGGCGAAAGCGAGCAGTCACCGCGCGTGTGGGTAGAAGCACTCGAGAAAGCGCTGGCTGAAGCCCTCGCTGTCGCCAAAATTAACGCCAAGGACATCGTTTCTCTCGGCATCTCTGGTCAACAACACGGTTTCGTAGCCCTCGATAGGCGTGGTCTTCCGATTCGACCGGCCAAGCTTTGGAATGACACGTCGACGGTAGAAGAAACAGAAATCATCCTCGACAAGTTGGGCGGAAAGAAGAGGTTTATCCAAAAACTGGGGATCAGCCTTGCCGTTGGTTACACCGCCTCGAAAATCCTCTGGCTGAAAAGAAAGGAGCCAAAAAACTATGCCCGGCTGGCGACTGTCCATCTACCTCACAACTATTTAAACTTCTGGCTGTCGGGAGAATCGACGATGGAATACGGCGATGCCTCGGGAACTGGCCTCATGGACATCCGCCGCCGCTGCTGGCATCGAGAGGCCATAGCCGCCATCGACCCCGAGCTGGAGGAAAAGCTACCCCCCTTGCGCCATCCGGCTGAGCCAGTTGGCTATCTGAAGAGGAACGTGGCTGAGCGTTTTGGAATGGGTCGGGTGCTCGTTTCGAGTGGTGGCGGGGATAATATGATGGGTGCTATCGGCACGGGCAATGTCGTGCCCGGCGTTTGTACCCTCAGCTTGGGAACGTCAGGAACCGTTTATTCCTACTTCAGCCACCCTTTTATCGACCCGGAGGGCGAGGTGGCTGCTTTCTGCGACAGCACGGGGGGATGGCTTCCCCTCCTTTGCACGATGAACGTCACCAACACGACAGAATATTTCAAGGCTCTCCTCCACCTCTCCAACGTTAAGCTGGAAAGGCTTGCTTCTCAAGCTCCTCCGGGATCGGAAGGCTTGCTTTTCCTTCCCTTCCTCGACGGGGAGCGAGTTCCTGTCCTTCCCCTCTCGAGCGGTGTTGTTTTCGGCCTCCACCGGCGGAACTTCAACGCCCCCTGCTTGGCCAGGGCGATCATGGAAGGGACAATCCTTAATCTTGGCTATGGGTTTGCCCGGATGCGTCAGCTCGGGCTTGAGCCTTCACAGGTCCGGGCGACGGGCGGGGGCGCCAAGAGCCGGTTGTGGCTTCAGATCGTCGCCGATATCTTCAAGACCCCTGTCGTCACCCTGGCCGAGGAAGAGGCAGCCGCCTACGGAGCCGCCCTCCAATCCATCTGGACATATGAACGAGAGAAGGGAGCGAAAATGGGTATTGCCTCAATCGTAGGGCCGAGAGTGAGGCTGGGGAAATTGATTGTCGAACCCCAGAAAAGAAACCTCGCCCTCTACGATGACCTTCAGGCGAGGTTCAATTCCCTCTGGAAAACCTTGACCGAAGAGTTCAAGAGTCATCGCGCCCTTGTGGGCTAACCCAAAAAGCCATCGGCGAGAAAAGGTCAGAAGAGCCAAGCGAATTAGGTCCAGCCGTATGCGTAACCCGCTTCGTACATGGCCAGGATGTTCTCGACCGGCGTGATGGGCTGAATGTTGTGGCAGGGTGCCAGGATGTAGCCGCCTCCCCGGCCTAAGATTTCCAGGTTGTCGAGAACCTCCCGGCGCACGTCCTCGGGTGTACCGAAGGGCAATGTCTGCTGATTGTCCATGCCGCCATGGAAGATAACCTTATCCCCGAATTCCCTTTTCAATTCTTGGCGGTCCATCCCCGTCGTCCGCCACTGGATGGGGTTAAGGATATCGATTCCAGCTTCGACCATATCCGGGATGATGCGCCGACAATTGCCGTCGTTGTGATGCAAGACAAAGGCTCCAGCCTGATGGGCGAGGTCGATCATCCGCTTCATCCCCGGGAGCAGAAACTCCCGGACGTGCGCCGGCGAAAAGAGCAAGTCGGTCTGACCGCCCATATCCTCAGCCACATAGGTGAGCAGCACCTGGCCCGGGATCTGTTCATAGATGCGCACGGTGTTCTCATAGGCCAAATCAAAAAGCTTGCCCAGGCAATAGTGGACAATGTCAGGGTTGTCGATCAAATCGATAAAAGCTTGCTCGTCGCCTCTCAATTTCTTGTAGACGAGAAAGGGCTCGGACCCGCCACCGCGGATGGGATAAGCCGCGTATGGCTTGATCTGGCGCGCGATGTCGCCATAATCCCACCAATCAGGGTTCGGCCATTGATAATGGGCTTCGACCTCCTCGACAGACCGAAAAGCAGCCAGGGGATGGCTGACGCACTCTTCATAAGTGCCCGCGCCGTAGTGAGCTATTCGGTGCCGGCAACCAAAGACATCCGTATGCCGGGCCAGCTTGGGCCCGACATAGCGCGGTTCCACCTGGACGACAAAATCCACGTGGAGCTTGGCTAAGGCTTCCCTTTTTGTCCGGCAGCCGAGATGTTTCCTCAAGAGAGCCGTCGTTTCCTCTGTCCCCCAATAATCCATCGGCACCCGGTCGGGTTTCTGTCGACGGAGCACGGCCAGCCAGCGCTCTCGCGGCGTCATCGTTTCTTTCGGCATCTCTTGAGCCAAGCCTCGTCAATGTCGGTGCAGATCCTTGTGCATGATTTTCCTTGTCTCGTGGAGGCGGTCATCAGCGGGCAAATCGGCCAGCTTCTCGTTCATCCGCTCGTCGTCTTCAGCCTGAAGAAGCCGGGCCATGTAGTCGATGACACTCGGCGGAAAAACTCCGTCCCTCTCGTAGAGGTCGCGTTTGGACAGAAGGAGACGGCTCGATTCGACACAGCTCTTGGGCAAAGAAGGAAGCCTCATGAGGAGCGTTTCGTCCGTGAACACATTCCCCGTGACGCAGAGCTTCTCCGCCAGCTCAAGGGGGAGGCTATCCTTGAACAGGGAAGCGTCGTCGCGAAAAGCCCAGTCGGCCGCCATGACGATTCCCGCCAGGAGGAGATGGACGACGGCGCTTCCATCCGGGCTCCGGAGTTCAACAGTTTGGCGGCTTTCTCGGTCGTCCAAGCCTGCTGTCTCCTGAGGGTTGAGCCGCTTGGCCAAGTGGCGAACGTTTCCCCAGCCCAGGGGAACACGGATCATGGCGCTACGGTTGAATTCACTCCAGCAGATGCGGGTCGGAGCTTCCTGATGGGGGACAAGACGAAGGTAAGCTGAGGAAACGGTGTTGCCAAACGCGGTGAGAGAGTCCGCATAAGCGCAGAGCCCACCGATGAGCTTTCTCGCCTCGACAGAAAGTTTTCCCTTGGCGTCGGCCATGATGTTGTGCCCATCCCGACGGAGCTCGAGATGAAAGTGGAGGCCATTGCCAGCCACGTCCTCTTCAATCTTCGGAGTAAAGGTGGCGACACAGCCATGTTTGTAAGCGATGTTCCGGATCAGCCACCTGCTCAGAACGAGGGCATCAGCCATCTCGATGACGGGCCGGGGCAGGAACTCGACCTCAAGCTGTTCAGCCTGTTTGCCGCGAATCTCCTTAAGGTCGCTGCGGACACTCTCGACGAATCCGACCTCGCTGTGGGCGTACTTGACAGCGCCCGTGATCTGAGTAATGTGGCGCACCATTTCGTTCAGGATTTGACCGCTCTTGATGAAGGGGGCGGAGCCATGGTAGCCATGCTGTTTTTGGACCGGGTAAAGGGCGGGGCTTGGCTCGAGGAGAAGGAAAAATTCGAGCTCGCCAAGAGCGTAGAGTTCAAGCCCCGAATTCTTCCGAAACAAGCTATCGGCTCGCATGAGGATGCTGTCAGGGGCAAAGGGGGCAAGGTCGCCGTCCTGGGTCAGGTAGCGACAGATGAAATCGAGGCTCCCTTCATCAAAGGGGTTGAGAAAGGCCGTCGAGTAGAGCGGGACGACATAAAGGTCAGACAGGGCAGCGTCGACCATCCCTCGAAAGAGGGCCGAGCCGTCGACACGCTCGCCCTCAGCCAGGATGATCTCGGCCTGGTCGGAGCTGGCTACCGGAAGCTTGAGCTCCTTGAGTTTTCCGTCGAGCGCCGTGTAATGGAAGGTGATTCGCTCAATGTGCTTCTCTTCGATGACACGAAGGAGGTCAGCCCGGGTAAAATCCTCTGGCTTCTTGTCCAGAAGAACGGAAATGGGGTTACTCAGGGCATATCGATAATGGGGATTGGACATGATAGCATCTCCTTATTTTATAAAATTCTTTATATTAGCGATTTGGTAGATTTAATACAAGAGAAAGGGCTGCCGCATCTTCGCAAATAGCTCGAGGCCTTCCCCAAACTTCCGCAAGATTTCCTCAACCGGCATCCTCCTCTCCAACGCTTCTCGAACCCATGAATTGCCCATTATCCGATCGAAATAATCAGGATAAAAAATGAACTTCTCGGGGTACATATTCCGGATGGTGCAAAGGACGTGAAGGGAGGTAGCCAACGGACGGAAGAGCCTCCTGTCCAACACATGGACCTGGGCACCGCCGCACCTTTCGCCCGCGTACTTGGAAAAAGTCGGCGTGAACCAGGCTTCCCGAAACGTCACGCCGGGAAGACGAAGGTTGCGCAGTCTCTGGACAAGTTCGTAGCCATCTATCCATGGGGCGCCGAAAAGCTCGAAGGGGCGAGTCGTGCCCCGCCCCTCGCTGACGTTCGTCCCCTCAAGCAAAACCTGCCCTGGATAAACAACAGCCGTTTCCAATGTCGGCATGTTGGGCGAGGGCATGACCCAGGGAAGCCCTGTCTCGTCAAACCACAGACTCCTCTTCCAACCTTTCATCGGCACAACGGTCAATTTGGCTTTCGGTTCAATAAAGTTCCCGTTGAACAACTGCGCCAGCTCCCCCGCCGTCATGCCGTGGCGGAGAGGGATCGGATAAACCCCGACAAACGAGCTGAACGCAGGGTATTCCAGAATGGGGCCTTCCATGTCCAGGCCATTGACCGGGTTAGGCCTGTCGAGCACGATGAAATCGATTCCCACCTTGGCCGCAGCCGCCATGGCGTAGGCCATCGTGGCCATGTAGGTATAGACCCGGGTGCCCACGTCCTGGATGTCAAAGACAAGCACATCCACGTCCTCGACCATCGGCGCCTCCAGCAGCTTGCCGGCATCGCTCGTGTCAAAAGAACGCATATAACTATCGATGTTCCGGAGCATGGCCGGGTCAAGTTTAAAGGACTGGCCGTAAAGGCTGAAGACAGGAACTTTGAATTTTTCATCGAAATAGAAGGGAACATATTCGCCCGCCTGGGCATTCCCCCGCACTCCATGTTCTGGCCCGTAAAGGGCCACCAACCGGATGTTTCCGTTTTGGGCCAAGAGCTCAGCTGTGCTCAAGAGCTTGCGGTCGACGCCGCTGGGGTTGGTAATCAGCCCGACCCTTTTTCCCTGGACCAAGTGGAGATTCTCTTCGAGGAAGACCTCGAGGCCGGGCTTGACGACCATCCCTTGGGTAGGCCGCGCCACCTCCCCTTCTCTGCATCCGACCTGGAAGACGAGCCCAACCATAGCTCCCAAGACAAGCGCCAAGTTCTTCATCCTCTCCTCTTTTGTTTATTCGTCGGACAAAGCTCTCCGCCTTGCCACAAACGATTGGTCAATATGGTTCAGGAAAAGAATGTTGCTCCAATAAAATCAGGCTGTCCTCTTGACAACGATAAGGGTCATGTCATCGAACGGTGGAACACCAGCGGAGAAAGAAGCAAGCTCGGCGCACAGTTTTTCCATGATCTTGACAGCCGGCTGCTTGATGTTCTTCTTCAAGAAACTGATCAACCTTTGCTCGCTAAATTCCTGGTTGGCCTTGTTCCGGATTTCCGTGATGCCGTCGGTGAAAAAGACGGCGCAATCTCCTGGGTTAAAACAGGACTCCCTGATTTCATACGAAACGGAAGGGAACATCCCCAGGCAAAAACCACAGCTGGCCAGCCTTTCGACTTGGCCGTTCTTCTTGAGGAACACGGGTGGATTATGGCCGGCGTTGACATATCGAAAATGGCCCGTCTCCAGGTCGATTTCGGCCAGAAAGAAAGTGATAAACATGTTGACGGCCGAGCTGCGGTGGACAAAATTGTTGAGCTTGACGGCCAGGTTGCAGAGGTCAGTCTGAGGATGGAGCTCAGAATACAGAGCCGCCCTCAAGGAAGCCATGAGCAGGGCGGCGCTGATTCCCTTTCCCGAGACGTCGGCGACAGTCATGGCCAGCTTATTCTTGCCGAGGGAGATAAAATCGTAATAGTCGCCGCCCACCTGATAGCAGGGAATGTTCGTCCCAGCAATCTCGAACTTCTCGCAGGTCGGGTTTTCCCGGGGGAGGAAATCCTTCTGGATGCGAGCCGCCAAGGCCAGCTCTTTCTCCATCTTCTCCTGTTCGATGGCCTTGTCGATGAGCCGGGAGTTCTCAATTTTAACGGCCGCCAGGTTGGAAAGCAGAGTCAAAAGCCTCAGGTCCTCTTTCGTGAATTGGTCGAGGAGGGAGATCCTATCGGCATAGATGACGCCGATGATTTCCCGGTTGTTCCAAAGCGGCACGCACATGGCCGAATGGATACTCGATTTGATGACGCTCTCCTTCATCATGAACCTCGGGTCGGCCAATGCGTCCGTCGTCAAAACCGAGGAATGCTTGTCCAAAACAAGGTTGATGATGCTCTGGCTGACCTGGATTTTCTTTTTGGCCAGGCTTTTATTGTTGATGCGGATGACCTTGGGAATGAGCTGGGGAGGATTGCCCTCCTTGACCATCAGGATTCCTCGGTCCATCGGGACATACTCTGAAATGAGCTCCATGATGCGCTCGAGAAGCTCTTCGAGCGGCTGATGGAGGATGAGGGCCCGGCTCACTTCGTTGAGAACAGCCATGGATTTATAATCCGACTTGATCCTCATCACATCCGAGGCAGTGGCAATTCCCTGCAAGGTGGTGTCGATGTCCTGTTTCTTGAGGACCTCCCCGAGCTCGAGGACGGTATGGACGCTATGGGTAGGAGAGACAACCTCCGTCATTTCGACGTGACTCGAAAGTTCTTTGTCGAAGATGAGCCGGGTGGAGCCGATGAGGATTTCATCGCCTTTCTTGAGCTCCACTTCCCCCCGTATCTTCTCGCCGTTGAGGAAGGTGCCGTTCTTGCTGCCGTTATCACGGATGAAGAACTTGCCTTCGGAAAAATAAATGAGCGCATGATGGCTGGAAGAGAATGGGTCGGGAAGGACAATCTCGTTATCTTCCGCCCGGCCGAGGGAAATCCTCTCTGGCTTGAGGTTGAAGCAGAGAGTATCCCCTTTTTTGGGATAAATGAAAAGCTTTGGCATCTAACCCTCTTCTTCATTATAGGCCGAAGACAGGGAAAGCTTCAAGTGGATTCTTTCTTGGAGAAGGCCTTGAGCATCCGCCGGCTGAACCGCACCTTGTCCTCGAAAGGCCTGTCTTCGACCAAGGGAAGCAACATCTCCTTGATATCCTTGCGGAGGATATTCTCGAGGAGTTCAATGGAATAATCCACGGATTTTTTTGTTCCCAGCTGAAGATTCTGATAAGCCCGGATGATATCCTCCTGAGGCAAGATAAGGCCGAGAAGCTCAAAAATATGTTTCATCGCTCGGGCCAGATTCCCTTCCAATTCCCGGGCCAGGATTTCTTTTTTCTTATCCGAGCGGAGGTCATGAATCTGGATAAACAGCAGGTAGCATTTTTGGATCAGGGAGGTGACGCGAGCGAGGATAGCTTTTTCGTCGAAAGGGAGCGCCGGGCGGTTGGAACGCATTCGGTGGAGGGCTTCGATGAGTTCATTTTCAACGGCTGGATCATCTTTTTTGAGCACTGAGGTCAAGGCCATGACCGCCTTCTCCGAAGAGGTGCGGGCTAAGATATCAGGGATGGCCCGGCGGATCGGCAAGCTTTCTTCCCCATCCCTCAGGACATCGGAGAGGGTGCCGATAATGCTTTCTCCATAAGCCTCGAGCGCCTGCTTGGCCACTTCCTGGGTCGCCGCACGGCCCAAGAGGCGGACGAGATAGGGAACAAGCTCCTTTCTTTTCAGGCGTCCGGCACTTTCCGCCGCATAGCGGGCAACTTCAGCCGATTCATCCTCAAGAAGCTTCCTCAATTGTCGGACGAGGGGCGAATCGGAGGGCATCATCCCCATGGCCTTGGCCGCTTCCATTCTCGTCACTTCCGCCTCCGCCCCTTTTTCCCTTACCGCTTTCTCCACCCGCTCCCCTATCAGTTGCTGATAGACATCGAGGGACATGACTTCCTGGATTTGCGCATCCAGGTCGCGGGGATCCAGCGAATCATCGATTTCCGGCAGCAGCGGTTCCCCTTCCATGTCCAGCAACGTATCGAGAGACCTGGCGCGAAGCTCGCTCTCCCTGGCCGCCAGGATTCTTTTCAGGGAGGGGCTCAACTTTTCCTTCTTGATCAAGTCAAAAAGGTTCATAGCATAGAGGACGGAACTCCGCTCGCGGCTCTGCAGGGCGTCAAAGACGAGCCGGGTCATGTCCATGTCGATTCTCTCCGAAACTATCTTGTCAGCGTCTGGCCATTTGATTTGCAAGTTGCGCTTGACGATGTTCACGTATTCCCGGGTGATCTGGAAATTGAGAGCCATCCAGGCAACAAGAAAAACAATGGCCAGAAGGCTCACTTCCCAGGGGCTAAGTTTCAGGAAAGCCGAAAAAGCGATGAGGACGAGCCCGGTCACACCGTCGGCAAACTTATTCAGCAACATGTCGACGACGACCTTAGCCCGGTATTTGATTTCCTGGGGAAGAGGAATGTAGAGGATTTCCCTTACCGATTGGTTCAAGGAGTGGGTGAGGCTCTTATCGGTCCCCTTTATGGCAATGACCCAGATAAGGAGCGCACCGGCCGGAATGAAGAAAACAGCCAGGGAGCCAAGGAACAGGAAAACAGGTGGGATGAGGAGAGTGACGCGCATGCCGAATTTCTTGAGAATCCGACTGGCCAGCAGGGCAGAGACGAAGAAAGAAAAAACGAGCAGGCCCAGGTTGAAGACGGCAAAAAACGAGGCTGTCGCATCCTTATCAGGGAAAAAAGCCTTGCCCAGAGCTTTGAACTGAAAGTCCACCAAGTTGGAGACGATGATGGCCACGACCATCATGCTGCTCAAGTAGAGCATATAGCGGTTTTGGCGAAGGAGAGAAAGGCCACTCAGAAGACCAACTTGGGCTTGGGCGGGACGGCCAAAACCTCCCCTTACTTCCTCCCCCCGCCCTTCGCGGCGAGCCTTTCGCCAGATAAGAGAGATGAGGCCCAAGGCCAAAGTGAGAATGGCCGGACAGAAGAGGACAAGGTTTTCTGCGCCCACCCGCCCCGGCCGGAGATAGACAAGGAGCGACCCGGCGATTCCGCCCAAGAGACCTCCGCTCACAAAAAAGCCGATGCGGCGTTTCGCTTCCCTCGGCTGAAAAAGATCGTTGACCATAATCCAGAACTGGGTGATGGTCGTCGCGAGGAGGATGTCGGCCCACGACCAGAAGAGGAGAAATGTCCAGGGCCACGGCCTCGGTTGCTGGATGAACACCCAAAAGATAAGGCCGGTCAAGATAAAGAAGCCAAGGGTGCAAAAGACAAGGATAGGACGACGCAGCCGCTCGATGAGCCGGGAATTGACCGCCGCAGCTACTCCCATCAAGATGGCCGTCAAAAGAAAAGCGTAGGGAAGTTTTGGCTTCCCCAGCGCTTCCATAAATAGGGATTCTTTGGCTGGCTTGACAACATAAATGGAGAACGTAATCAGAAAAAAGTAGCTAAAAAGTAGCGGGGAAAAGGTCCCCTCTCGAATCCTCAACGCTTTTCCTCTCCTTCCTTACTTTCCGCCTGGAGAGCGGTGAGGCTCTCCAGCAGAGCCCGGCAACGTCTCATCCTCTCCTCGGCAGAAAGGTCCTCCACCAACGGAAAAATGAGGTCCCTTGTTTCTTTTTCGAGGACATTATCCAGAAGCTCCAGGGCATAGGCAACAGAATCCTTGGTGCCCGTTTTCAAATTCTGGTAAGCTTTGGTCATGTCCTCATGAGAATAGAGAAGCCCCAGGAGCTTGAAGATGTTAGAGCTGCTTTTTTGGCTCAACGGAGGTTTGGGCTGCCGGAGGAACTCTGAGCAAAGGGTCAAGACTTCACGCTTTAGTTTGGAGCGAAGGCGATACTCTGGGAACGAAAGCTCGGGGTGTTCTCCTCTCAGCTGGTCAAGACTGTCGATGATCGCTGCGGCCAGCTCGCCCTCAGCGCTGGCGAGCTCCCAAGCGAGAAAATCGACAGCCTCTTGGGTTCCCAGCCTTCCCAAGATCGCCGCCACAGCCAGACGGACGCTCATATCCTCCGTCGGATCACCCAAGTAATCAGCCAGGGTCCCAATGATTTTGGGCCCGAAACGCACGAGAGAAGCCGATGCGTCATCCCTGAGCACCGGGTTTTTGAGCTGGCGTACGAGCAACGGAATATCCTCTCGCCGCTTCAAGACTGCGGCGCTTTCCATGGCATAGCGGACAACGTCTGGAGAATCGTCTTCAAGGAGGCTGGCCAGCTTCTCAACTGCCGGGGCCCGGGGAGCCATGAGGCCAACGGCCTTGGCCGCCTCCATGCGGGCGACGACACCCGCTTCACTCTTGTCCTCAAGGGTTTTTTCAAGGTAATTCTTAATTACCTCCTGGTAGACATCCAGGGCCATGATTTCGGCCACGTCTTTTTCCAGGTCTTCCGGGATTAGCTCCTCCTCGCTTGTCGGACCCAAACCTGTTTCCGTTTGCTCGAAGAGTATCCCCAGGGAAGAAGCCCGAACTTCGTCGGTTTTATAGCTTATCAGCTTCCTCACTTCGGGCGTCAGTCTATCCTGGCGGATGAGGTCGAAGAGATGGAGAGCGTAGAGAACAGAACTTCGGTTACGGCTCTCCAGCGTGTCGAAAACCAGCTTAGCGAAATCCACATCCACCTTCTCGGCAACCAGCTTGTCGCCGCGTTCCCACTTGAGCTCCAGCTTTTCTTTGACTAAGGTAGCGTATTCGCGGCCAACCCGAACGTTGAGATAGGCCCAGAGGAGGATGGCTCCTACCGCCACCAAGCTCACGGCTCGGATAGCGGCGGATTTGGGGAAAATGAGGAGGAGAATCCATAGGATCACCGCGCCCACGCCTTTGGCGAACCTGTTGACAAACATGTCGATGAAGGTTTTCGACTTCGATTTCTCCTCGGGCACTATGGGGATATAGAGAAGCTCCCGAACAGACTGGTTTAACGAGTAGGCGAGGCTCTTGTCGCTGGCTTTGATGAGGACAGCGGGAATAATGCTGGCGTAGGCAATGATTCCCATGCCGGCCGAGCCGAAGAGGAGGATGAGGGGGTAGATGAGAAGGCTGAGCCGAATCCCGAAGCGTCGGATAAGGGGCGAGGTGAGGAGAAGCTGGAACAAGAAGGCAAACGCCATTGTTCCCGCGTTGAAATAGCCAAAAAAGGAAGCGAGGGAGCTTCCCCCGGCTACCCGATTTTTGACGACGCTGTTGAACTGCCAATCGACGAGCGTCGACACGATGAGCGTGGCGAGCATGATTCCAGCCAGGAGGCGGAGATAGAGGTTTTTTCGGGTCGTTTCCAGAGCATCACGGAAGCCCACTTTTGTCGCCGCTGGCGATGGTTCTCTTAGCCGGGGGGCTTCCCTCGCCTCGGCTAATGAGCGGCTCTTCTGCCAGTTGAAAATCCGAAGGACGGCCAGGATGGCCAGGAAGAGTAAAGCGGCAGCGACGAGAAGAAGCGCGGTAAAAGCTTTTGTCCTGGCCAAGACCCCGACCAGGAGGCTGCCCAAGATAGCGCCGAGCTGACCGCCACTCCCGATGAACCCGATCAGCCTTTTGGCCTCGCGGGGGTTGAAAACATCGTTCACCAGCAGCCAGAACTGCGTTACGAGCACGATAGCGAAGATATTAGCCCAGACCCAGAAAATAACAGGCACCCACGTCCAGCGCTGTTGGAAGAGCCACCAAAAGAGACAAATGTTCGAGAAAAAGAAAAGGAAGGTCGAAACAACCAAGGAAATCCTTCTCAGACGAGCACCCCATCGCGAATGGAAGTTGACGATAAAGCCCATCAACACGGCTGTCAGAAAATAAGCCAGGGGAAGCCGCTCATCTCCAAGCTGGTCGAGGTAACTCGAGTTACGAATGGGCTTGATGATGTAATAGGGAGCGGTAATGAGGAAAAAAGAGAGGAAGAACAAAAAGGCTATTCCCGCCTCGCCGGGCTTAAACGCGACGATACGGGAGAGGATGGACCGCCGGCCCTGCTTGGCCATCAGAAAACTCTTTCGGGGAAGAAACCGAGTCAGTCCTCAAAGAAAGCTCTTCAGGGCTGACTCCTCGTCTTCGAAGATATCCAGGACCTTGGTCAGCATCGTCACTTGAAAGATGAGGTAGAGCTTCTTGGAAATCCTGATGAGCTTCAGTTTTCCCCCCAAGTTGTGCGTCGAAATGTAGCTGGCCAGAATCTCACCGACCCCAAAGCTGTCGATGAACTCCACCCGGTCGAAGTTGAGGAGAATCTTCCTCCGTCCTGCCTCGAGCTGTTCCTTGACCAGTTGATGGAGAGTGACGTCCGTAATGTCAGACCGCTTGATCTCTCCCTCGATGTCGAAAATAACGATGTCGTTCTTAAACCTGGGTTGAATTTTCATCATGAGCGCGCCTCGCACCATCCCGCTGACCGGCTCGCCGACCCGGCTAAGGGACAAGAAAGCTATTATCAGAATGGAGGGGTGAAGTCAACTCCGGAATTAACCCGAAAAAAAGAAAAATGGGCGGTTGATTTTTTCGGATGGATTTGGCAGAATGAAAAAAAGTTCTTATCCAAGACCCATGAAACGAAGTCATCTTCCCCTGGATTTCAAGGCTCAGCCCCCCGACGAGAGCCTGGAATATGAGGAAGACCTGGAGAAGCTCTCGAGCCTCCTTGGACCCCGCGCCAAGTTCATCCTCAAGCCTCACGCTGCCCGGGCCGAGGTCCTTTCTCCTGAGGAAACAGCTCCGGCGGCCGACCCGGTCAAACTCTACCTGCGGGACATGGGGAGCATCTCCCTTCTGACAAGAGAAGGAGAAATCGCTCTGGCCAAAGAAATCGAAAGGGGCCAGAAAACCATCCTTAAGGCTCTCGCCCGGACGAAGCTGCTGATGAAAGAAATCCAGTCTTTCGAGGAACGGATCAAGCAAGACCCGAGCGCGATCCCGGACATTTTCGACTGCGGCGAGGACATGGACGAAGAAAAACTGGAGAAAAAAAGAAAAACCATTTTGGAAACTTTCCAAAAAATAAGGACTCTTTATTCGCGCCTGGAAAAAATGTCCGTCCGCAAGAAATCGGCTTTGGCCAGGGGTCGTCTCCTCGTCCAGATGATCCATCTCTTCAGGACCCTGAGCATCAACCCGACCATGTGGGAAAAGGTCATCAACAACCTTTACCTCAAGCTCCAGGTCACCTGCGAATTAGCCGAAGCCAAAGAGGAGCTCCTCCACTCTCTCAAGAGAATCAGGGACGAAGCGAAAAAGAGCGAAATCAGAAAAAAAATCACGGCCATCAACGCCCAACTGCGGAAAAGCCGGGAAGAATCGGGGCTCGACTGCCGGCAGGCCCGGGAAGTCCTTCGCCTGGTGAGCTTGGGCAAGCAGACCTCGGACCGGGCCAAGAAAGACCTGGTCGAGGCCAACTTGAGGCTGGTCGTATCCATCGCCAAGAAGTACACCCACCGCGGGCTCGGCTTTCTCGACCTCATCCAGGAGGGGAATATCGGGTTGATGCGGGCCGTGGAAAAGTTTGATTTTCGGCGGGGCTATAAATTCTCCACGTACGCAACGTGGTGGATCAAGCAGGCGATCACGCGCTCGATCGCTGACCAGGCCCGAACCATTCGAATCCCCGTCCACATGGTCGAGACCATCAACCGGATTAAGAAAATTACCCAGGCTTTCGTCCAGGAAAAAGGACGCGAGCCGACGCACGAGGAGCTGGCCAAGAAGATGGGTTTGTCCGTGTCCAAAATTCGGGAAATCATCAAAGTCGCCCAGGAGTCCGTTTCTCTGGACACGCCGGTGGGAGACGAGGAGGAGAGTCGACTCGGCGAATTCATCGAGGACAAGACAAGCCCCTCGCCCGAGGATTCCGTTATCCAGCGCAACCTCCGCGAGCAGATAGAATTGGCCCTCGATAGCCTGACCGAAAGAGAGGCTGAAGTGTTGAAGCTCCGGTTTGGCCTCATGGACGGAAAAGAGCATACCCTGGAGGAAGTTGGCGATATCTTCAAGGTAACGCGAGAAAGAATCCGTCAAATTGAAGCGAAAGCTCTAAGGAAGCTCGAAAGTCTGGGCAAGGGCGGCAAGCTGGGATCCTTCCTCTCGGAATCCTGACGATTCCCTCTTCAATCGCTGGGCAAGCTTCTCTTGGCGGCAACGGCAACTTCATAGCCTTCGCGGATGGGTGGGGTCTTAAGAATATTAATAAACTTGATCAGCTGCTCCTGGTAGTAGAGGTTACGCTCATTGGCCAAGGCATCCTCTTCGCTTCTCCAAAAAGTCAAAGCAATCCCCTTGCCCGTTTTTCGGTCCGAGAGAAGATAAGCCCCCAAAAACCCCTTTTGCTTGCGCGCCTCCGGCACGACGCTTTTCTCGTAGATTGAAATGGCTTCTTCGATTTTGTCTTCCCAGACATTGACTGTCGTTAGCCTGGCAAACATATCCTCTCCCTCCTTTTTCCTGCGTTTCTCCGGCCAAGAGAAGGATACCAATGGAACAATCTATAGTCAACAAGGCGACGTCAAGCCGGGCCCGAGCGCTCACTGCTTCCCCTTGACATACTTATCGAACCATTCGAACATCTCGGCGAGGACATGAAGCACAGATTCCCTGGCCACATAGCCATGGCTCTCGAAGGGAAGGAGGACGAGCCGAGCTGTCGCGCCGTGGCCCCGGAGAGCGTGAAAGAGGCGTTCGGATTGGATGGGGAATGTCCCGGCATTGTTGTCCGCTTCGCCGTGGATGAGAAGGATTGGCTCGTTGATTTTATGGGCATACATAAAGGGAGAGACCTTGAGATAGAGCTCGGGCGCTTCCCAGAGCGTCCGGCGTTCACTCTGGAACCCGAACGGCGTCAGCGTTCGGTTATAAGCGCCGCTGCGGGCAATGCCGGCGGCGAAGAGGTCCGAATGAGCGAGCAGGTTGGCCGTCATGAAGGCACCATAACTATGACCACCCACACCCACCCGGCGCGGGTCGGCGACACCCAGAGCGACAAGGGTATCGATAGCGGCCTTGGCGTTGGCCACGACCTGGTCGATAAAAGTATCGTTAACTGTCTTGGGATCCCCGACGACTGGCATCTGAGCGTTATCAAGAACCACATAACCCTGGGTGAGGAAGAAGAGTTGGGACGTGCCGCGAAAGAAAGTAAAACGGTGCGGGGAACCCCTCACCTGGCCGGCCACTCTTGGGTCGGCGTATTCCAGGGGATAGGCCCAGACGACAGCCGGCAACTTCTCTCCCGGCTTATAGCCTGGCGGGAGGTAGAGAGTGCCAGAGAGCTCGACGCCGTCCGGCCTCTTGTACTTGATGAGCTCTTTCTTCATCCCCGTGAGCTCGGGCGCAGGGTCTTTAAAACTGGTGAGGGCCAGCCGCCTTCCCGATTTGAGGTGGAGAAGATAATAGTTCGGGGGCTCAGTCTTGGATTCTGAGCTGATGAGGATTTTGTCCCTTGAATTGAGGGCAAAATCAACGAATTCCTCGTAGCGGCCAGCAGGGCAGTGGAAGAGCCGCGTCTTGGCCAGCGTCTTGATGTTCATCCTGTCCAAAAAGGGACGGTCCCCTTCCGGACTGGCGCCGCTTCCAGCCAGGTAGATCCAGTCCTTGTCCTGAAGGGCGATGCGCTCGCCGGTCGGAGTGACAATCGTAACGGGTCGGCCGGGGTCATGGTACTGGTCGCGAGCGCTCAAATCGAAGATTTTGCGGGCCGGCGTTTCCGGATGGCTCAAATCAAAGAGGAAAGTCGTTCGCCACTGCTTTTTCCAGCTGAAGTCAGTGACCAGGGCTAACCCTTCCTGACCCAACCAGGTTAGGCCGGCAAAGCGCTCCGGTGTCTTCCCGACCTCCCTCGGCTCTCCCTGGAAGGGCGATTCCAAAGCCCACAACCCATCTCGAAACGGAACGTCAACTTCAGGATTTCCCTCGTCCAGGGCTTCCACCCAGATGAGAGTAGCGGGCTGGAGAGGCTGCCAGCGGGCTGACCGCGGACCCTTTTCTACACCGTTGATGGGAACCTCATCAGCCACAGGGAGATCAGCCACAAGGCGAACGAGAGCGCCATCCCTCGTCCAGACCTCGAGCGAACGGGAAAAGCTCCAAAAAGGAACGCTGAACGAGAATGGTCTCTTGAGCCGGAGGATGAGGAGATAATTGCCATCCGGGGAGGGGGAATTTATGAGGAAGAGGCCAGGCTGGCCGATTTTTTTGGTGACGCCCGTCGGAAGGTCAATTTCCGCCAGCTGGGAAGTGACGTAATACTCGAACAGCTCCTCATCGTAAGGATTTTTGAGGAGGTCCTGGTACGTCCAAACCTTGGAAAATTTGCCCGCAGTCTCCTGGATGTTGGGCCCGACAGGGAGAAGAGGCGGCTGGGGTGGATGGCCACGTCCGTCGGGAATAAGGTTAACCAGAAGTCGCTGGCCGTCGGGTAGCCAAGTAAACCCATCGCCCAGCACAGCGTTTATCCTGGCCGGGGTGAGCTGGCGCGCCCGCCCACTTTTCACCTCGAGGGCCCAGAGCTCCGTTCCGTCTTCAAGATAGCGGTTGAAAGCGATCCATTGCCCATCCGGAGACCATTCAGGAAAGCTCATCTTTATGTTCTCGGGTAAAGCAATCCGGCTGGATGAAGCATCCTTGATCGAGACGAGTGTCAACCCCGTATAGAAAGTCGTCTGCTGGCGGCTGTTATTTTGGGGAGTTATCCTTATGCCGGCCAGCCGAAGCAGCGGTTGAGCCAGGTAAGAGAGGGAGGGCATGGTTTCATAATCGACCAGCAGAATCTTATCGCCGGTCGGACTGGTGAGGGCTCTCGGGAAAGGCGGCGCGTCGAGGATGGCCACAACTTCCTGGGGTGGTTTCTTATAGACTTCCTGAGTCTCGCCTGTACTGCCCGAGCCCAAGACAGCCAAGATAATGAACAAGACCACAAACTTTTTCATTTCCTTTTCTCCTCATCGAAGTTCTTCTCCAATATATATAGCCGATATGGCCACCACATTCAATTTTATTCCTATCTTTCGGCGTCCATCGGGAAGCAGCAAATTTTTGGGGGGCGCGAGGAGTGTATCTGAGATCGGACGAGCTGAACCCCCTAAGGTTTTGCTCCTTCGACTCCATTTGACTTTATTGCCTTTTTAGCTACTATGATGGATGAGGTCCGCGACCAAGGAAGGGACAAGAGAGAAAAGAATGAGAAAAGGCGGCTTATTGCTCGCGGCGGCTTTCTTCTCTCTGCTTGTCCCCTCCCTCCTTCCTGCTGCTTCCATCCCCTGCCAGTGGACGGGCGTCGAGAAAATTATCGCTGTGGGCGACATCCACGGCGATTACGAAAATTTCGTTAAAATCCTCAAAGGCACGGGTGTTGTCGACGAAGCTTTGCACTGGCAGGCAGGAAAAGCCCATTTCGTCCAGGTCGGCGACATCCTGGACCGCGGCCCGGACGCCCGCAAAATCTTCGACCTTCTGAAGGAGCTGGAAAAAGAGGCAGAGCGGGTGGGCGGCAAGGTTCATGTTCTTCTCGGCAATCATGAAGAAATGAACATCACGGGCGTTGCCTTCCGCTACCCGGATTATGTCACCGTCGACCAATTCATTTCTTTCCTGCCCCCGACCTACCGCGAGCGGAAGGAAAAAGAACTCCGCAAAATCATCATGGCCGCTCAATCCAGGGCTAACAACGATCAGCCGGAAAGGCTGATCAGCCAGTTCTGGGATGAGCTGCGCCGGGACTCGAGCGCCCAGCGTCAATACCTGTCTAACTTCCGCCGGACCTATGGCTCCTGGCTTCTCCAGAAGAATGCGGTCATCAAGATTAACGGCATCGTTTTCGTTCACGGTGGTATTAGCGAAAAATTTTCCAAATGGAAAATCGAGGACATCAACCAGCAGCTTCGGCTGGAGCTCAGTGATCTCGCCCGGGCTGACGAGATGAGGCAGCTGCCGAACATATCGAGGCCTCAGGTCGTCTATCGGGAGGACGGTCCTCTCTGGTATAGAGAACTTGCCTCAGTCCCCGAAGAAGACATGGCCGAGGAGGTGGACAGGATCCTGGCCAACCTGGGAGCCGAGCATATGGTCATCGCCCACACGCCTCGGATAGCCGCCACGCTGGAATCCATGAGACGCTTCGGCGGCAAGGTCTGGGTTATCGATACGGGAATCTCCCGAGCTTACGGCGGCCCTTTGAGAGCCCTCATCATCGAGGGCGGCGAATTTTTTATTTGGGGGGAAGACCATGAGACTCCGGAAAAGACCTTCGAAAACGCCCATGCTTCTCACCTTAACTGCCGTTGCTTCCTGCTTGGCAAGTGGGCTGGGTTTGAAATTGGCCGGTGGACAATTGAGGGAGCAGGAAGAGCAGGAGATTTTTCTTCGTCAGGCGCGGGTTGTCGAAGTCGACAGGAATCAGGTCGGCGGCCGAACAGCACCCTGGATCATTACCCTTGATGATGGCACGAGGAGGCAGAGAGCCATTTTCAAGCATGTCGACAGCCGCCGTCCCCATCCCACTCCAGACAGTTATAAGTACGAGCTGGCCGCTTATGCAATCGCCAAACTCCTGGGCCTGCAAATGGTCCCGCCCATCGTCGAAAGGGAGGTCAGCGGCCGGAAAGGGTCGCTCCAGCTTTTTCTTGAAAACTGCTTGAAAGAAAAAGACCGGCAGAGGAAGAAAATCGAGCCGCCCGATGCCAAGAGCTTCGCCGATGCGCTGGAAGAAATTCGCGTCTTCGAAAACCTCGTTTACGATGTTTGCCTGGATGCCGATGACATCTGGATCCACACCGAGACCTGGGCCGTCTGGCGAGTGGATTTCTCCGAAGCTTTCGAGCCGTCTCCGGAGCTCCTTCCAGGCTGTGAGATTGAGCGCTGTTCGAAAAAACTTTACCAAGGCCTTGGACAAATAAAGGACGAGACTCTTGCCTCTGCCGTGACGCCCTACCTGAACAAGGCGGAACGCAAAGCTTTTCTCCAGAGGAAAAAGCTCATCCTTGAGAAAATCCAGAAATTGATCGAAGAAAAGGGCGTCGAGGCTGTGCTTTTTTGAAAACCGATTCGTCGCAAGGAGGAAAAATGGCGCAACCCGACCCCCTGTTTCATCGCTTCCTCAGGCTATTTACCGACATCCGGCGGGGGGAGGTAACCAAGGCTTCCCTTCTGTTCCTGAACAGTTTTTTCATCATGTTCGGCTACTATCAAATCAAGCCGGTTCGGGAAGGACTCCTCCTGGCCGCCCATCCCGCCACCATCAAGAGCTATCTGGCTATTCCCCAGGCCATCCTCCTCATCTTTGTCGTCAAGGCGTTCGCCGGAATTGCTTCCCGCTACCCCAGGCACCTTCTCATCACTTACGCGACGCTTTTCTGTATTTCCAACCTGGTTCTCTTCAACATCATGCATTGGGCTGGCGTGAGCGTCGCTGTCATGGGCATCGTTTTTTTTATCTGGATCGGGATGTACAACTGGTTCATTCCCGCTCAGTTCTGGGGCTTTGCCAATGACATCTATTCGGAGGAGGCGGGCAAGCGGCTCTTCCCCATGATTGCCTTCGGCGCGACTCTCGGGGGTGTGGTCGGCCCGATTGTGGCCAGAAGGCTCGTCCCCCACTTTGGCTCTTACGGCATGATGCTCGTCACCTCGACAATTCTTGTCCTCTGCATCCTCCTCACCTGGGCCATTCACAAGAGAGACCTCAAGGAAGCTCGCCAGCTCCTCTTGACGACGGGTCAACAGCCAGAAACAAGAACCAAAGAGCAGCCCCTGGCCAAGAGCGGCGGCTTCCGCCTCGTCTTCCAGAGCCGGTATCTTTTTCTCATCGCCTGCGTCATCGGGCTCTACAATTTTATCAACTCCCTGGGAGAGTACATGTTCAGCGACCTCCAGCGTGGCGCGGCTCTGCGGGCGCTCGGGGCTGTGGCCACGGGAAGCATCGACCTCCAGAACTACATCTCTTCAGCCTTTGCCGGCTATCAGGGCTTGACGAACCTGCTGACCATGCTCATCCAGCTTTTTCTTGTTTCCCGGATTTTCCGCTACGTCGGGATCAGCGGTGCCCTTCTTTTCCTGCCGATGATCGCCCTGGGTGGTTACGGCTACGTTACCTTCGGCGCTTCGCTCCTTTTCCTCAAGTGGATCAAAGCGCTTGAAAATGCCACCGATTATTCGCTCATGCGGACGACTCGGGCAGCTCTTTTCTTGATCACCCGGAGAGACGAAAAGTATAAGGCCCAGATGGCCACCGAGACTTTCTTTGTTCGGGCTGGAGACGCCGTTCAGGCGATTGCAGTCTGGGTGGGAACGACCTTCCTGGCCCTTTCGATCGAGGGGTTTGCCGTGATCAATGTCGCCTGCATCCTCGTCTGGATTTTCCTCACCATCCTCATCATCCGCGAGTACAAAAGAAAAAAAATGCTCATGCCCCAAGGAAAAAGTGCCCCCTAACTCTTGTCCATTCGGTTATTTTGGACACGCCCCTCCTCGACGGGGAAGGAAAGGCGGGGGGATGTAACCGAGGCAGCGGGACGTCAGGGATGTCGGTTTGGGCGGCATCAAGGCCACTCTACGTGGCATCCCTGAACCATTATTGCTTGTATAGTGTCGCCAGGAAATCTCAGCGCTTGCGCAGGTCCTTGACTTTGAGGATTCCGCCCGTATCCTGAGCGATGTATAGGTAGCCTTCCTCATCGAGGCCGATTCCCTCCTGGTTGTCGCCCAGGAAAGCGTATTCTCGGATAAGCTTGCCTTCTAAGGTTATCTCGACAAAGATGTTGTCGGCATCGCTGACAATATTCAGCCGCCCCGTCTTGAAGTCATAGTACATCCCCGCCGGGTCATCCATCCGGAAAGGCAAGACCCGGACAATTTTTGCCTCCGCTTCCTCGCCTTGGGCGGACTGGAGAGGAACGAGGACCTCCATGATGCAGGGTGGATCCCACTGGTTGCCGACATAAAAAGTTCCGCCCTCAGGATGATTTTCGTCCGGGACGAAGGCGATGGATTCGATTCCGTTATCGTAGCTTTCCCTCTGTTTCTGGAGAAAATCGGGGTCGCCGCGGAATTCCCGGTTGATGGGGAATCTCCGCCTCACCTGTCCTTCGTCCGGGTCAAACTCGAGGATGCAGTCATCTCCTTCAACAGCGATGTAGAGGAGCCCCGTCCGGGGATTAACCGTGATTCCTTCCAGATCACCCCTGATTTCCCAGTTCGATTTCGGAGTGCCGTCTCTCTGAATCTCGAAAACAAAACCCTCGTCGCTGACGACAAAGAGCGTTTTCCGCAGCGGATGGTAGCAGAGGCCCGATGGCTCAGGAATCTGCTGCTTGTCGATATCGCCGCCGAAACCCTGGACATCGAGCCACTGGTAAGGAAAGCGGATAGTCGGCTCATGCTTCGACCGGGCACAAAAGGAAAAAAACAGAGTCAGACAAAAACAAGCGATGACCGCGGTTCTTTTCATCTTTTTCCTCTGCTTGGAAAACATTCCTCGGCTTCGGCTCTCTTCCTTTGGCACAAAATATTGAACCCTTTGGCGAAAGGAAAAAAATCATACCCGCCAAAGGAAAAGGGAATTTATCTCAGAACGGGGCGCCTGTCAATCCGACGGCGGTCTGTCATCCTCGAATAGTCGGGGGTCAAATTTTAGTTGATTTTTGCCTCATGCCTGTTTATCATAAAAACCAGAGTTGGAGGGAAGCTCGGAAAAGGATGGATCCCCATGAATAAAAAACTTCTGGATGGACCAATTTTTCTGGCCGCTCTTCTTCTCACTGGCACGGCCCACGCTCAATTCACGGCCGAAGAGATTGCCCAGAGGCCCTTCTGGGAAGAATTCCTCAAGACGGCGGCTATCGTCCGCGCTCAGGAAATAGGCGAGGGCGTAACCAAGCCACTCCGCCTTTATCTCGCCAAAAACGGAACAGAGGCAAGCGGCGTGTGGAAAAACCCCAGCGGCATCATGCATGGTTTTCTCGAAGGTTGGCAGTACGAAATCGCTGCCTACGAGCTCGACAAGCTCATCGGGCTGAACATGATTCCTCCCGTCGTCGAAAGGGAGTATGACGGCAAGAGAGGCGCCCTTTCCCTCTGGGTGACCAGCCAGTACAGCCTGCTCAAAATCATGGACGAGAAGGTCGAAATACCCAAGGAATTCCTCAAGCAGACCGATGACATGAAATACCTGACCAGAGCCTGGGATTCCCTCATCGCCAACGACGACAGGACGCAGCAGAATATCCTCTATACGAAGGATTGGCGGACCATCCTCATCGAC
>CAYUKK010000180.1:0-3708 GCA_964445305.1 uncultured Eubacteriales bacterium | reverse complement strand
GAAAAATTTGTTCTGCCCTGGTTCTTGAGGTTCAGCCAACAGGGTCACCGGCATGGCTATCAGGTCATCCTCCATTCCTGTGGCTCCATCCATCGGGTCATTGACATCCTCATTGATGCTGGTGTCGATTGTCTTCATCCTCTCCAGGCGAGAGCCAAGAAAATGGACGCAGAGACCTTAGCCCGGGATTTCGGGGGAAAGATTGCCTTCCTGGGTGGAGTCGACACCCAGCGCCTCCTCAACCACGCCTCCCCGAGGGAAGTAAAGGCGGAAGTCCGGCGACTCAAGGAGACTCTCGGGCCGCACTACATCGTCAGCCCCAGCCATGAGGCCATTCTCCCCGATGTTCCGCCCCGGAACGTGGCGGCCATGGCTGAGGCGGCTTTTGAATGAAGGGCCGCGTCCTTGGTCAAGCTGGCTTGACTCTTGTCATTTTGATGGCCACTGGCCAATCGGGTCCCCAGGTGAAGGGGCCAAACTTCGTATCGGGCTTGGCGCCCGCTTTAATGGCTGGCGTCTTGATAAGCTGAATGGTCTGAATCCGGGAAACGGTGATGTGGATCCCCTGTTCGTCCTCTTTCCAGTCGCAACCACCGGCCTGGCTGAGGACAGAAATCTTGGTTTCTGGCGTCGTCCTCACGGATTTGAGGGTGAAACGGCACCCCGCTGGAGCCTTTATTCCTTCTAACCCATACTCCAGGTCGGCGAAAGCATAGACCGTTTCGTCCTGGCGGCGGTGGGTGAGCCAGACATTGCCCTCGTTGGTGACAACCCAAGGTCGAACGCCGCGGACAGCCTCCCCGTAGAGCATCATCCACAGCCCGAGTTGGCGGAGCAGGTCTTCGTCGGCCGGCGAGATCTGACCATCCGGCCGAGGCCCGACGTTGAGGAGCATGTTACCGCCTCGGGCCCGGATGCGGATGAGGTTATGGAGAACCTCCTCAACGGTCCGGATGTCCGGGTTTGGCTGATAGGACCATTGCCAGCTCGTTGTCATGCAGCTCTCCCAAGCATAATCGGAGGCCTGGCCCGGAATTTCCTGCTCAGGCGTTGGAATTTCGCCCCGGCCAATGAAGATATCCTGCTTGACCCGCCAGGCATGTTTCTTGAGGGGCTCGCACTCACCGTCAAACCAGAGCATGAAGATGTCGCCGTATTTCGTCAGGAGCTCCTCGATGTGACCTTGCTCGTAATCGAGAAAGGTCTTTCCAAGCGGTCCGAAGGGCGCTTGGGCCGTGAAATCGGGTTTATAAATATGTCCAGTCCGAAGGCCGGTCTCGTACTGGTACCGGAAATCGCCCGGCGAATAGTAGAAGCCAACAAGAATTCCTTCCCGGCGGAAGGAATCGGCCACCTGGGCGGCGATATCCTTGCCGTAGGGCGTGTTGGTTATCTTGAAATCGCTGAAGGCGGTATCGAACATGCAGAACCCGTCATGGTGCTTGGCCGTAAAGACGACATACTCGACGCCGGCCAGCTTGGCCAGTCGCGCCCAATCGGCGGGGGCAAATCGGGTTGGGTTGAATGTCCGGGCCAGGGCATAGTATTTTTCGATGTAATCCTCGGAAGCGTTGTAGAGCGGCCATGAGATTTCCGTTCCCATCTGGGAATTGGGGCCCCAGTGGATGAAGAGACCAAGGCCGGCGTTGCGAAAGACTTCAGTTTTTTCGGGGTCGTTAGAAAGACGGACCTTGTCCTCTGGAATCAAGGGAACGGTCCCGGGTTCTGAAAAAGCCGTCCTTTCTCGGGAGGAAGGAACACAGAAAATCACACTCAGAACGCCCCAAGCTGCCAATGGTAGGAAAAGCCAGACAAGGTTTTTGGTGTTGACTTTTTTCATTTTTGTCTCCTTCGGAGAGAGATTTTTCGTTCTTTCCATACGACATAGTCAAGAACATAGGTGAAAAAAAGGGAACGGAGAAAGAGGAGAAGAAAAAAGAGGAGGGGCACCGCATAGAAAAGTGAAGGGATGGGGCCGAAATTTCCGAGATGCCTCAGGATGAGATGGATTTGGACGGCGAAGAGGAGATAGAAAACACAGGCGGTGAGGAGGGCCGGTCCATTTCTTGTCGCTAATCCTTTGACGATGTCCAGAACGCTGGAAAGACATCCGGTAATCCAGGCGCCCGACAAGAAGAGAAGCACACCTTTGGACGCAAAAGCGCCCGAGGCGAAATTCTTGGTCCAGCCTTCGACAAGCTGGCGGAAGCCCCCCGGATACATCCGAAAGGAAATCGTCCCTTTTCCGGCATAGCAGTGGACAGGATAGCCTTGCTTAAGGAATCTCTTGCCCAAGACGATATCCTCGAGGATTTCTCCCTTGGCCCCTTGATGCCCCCCGACCGAGAAGTAGTCTTTCCGGCTGCAGACAAGGCAGGGGCCGAAAGCGCCAAGAGGCTTTGATATGCTGGCAAAAATGGAGGCGATGTTCATGTTCAGGAAGAGCACGAGGTTAAAAAAGGCGGAAAGTTTCTCATAAGCTTTCTTCATGATGTGGTAAGGCTGAACAGAAACCAGACCACCCTTTTTCCGGTATTCTGAGAGGAGGCGGGAGAGGCCATCGCGTTCGAGCACTGTATCCGCATCGAGAAAGACAAGAATCTCACCTTGGGCGCGGTTGGCCCCTGTCCAGCAGGCCCATCCCTTACCAATCCAGCCTTCGGGTATTTCAGAAAGGGAAACCAGGGTAGCGCCAGAGGAGACAGCAATTTGGGGCGTCCCATCTTCGGAATGGTCATCGATGACCAAGATTTCATCGAGCGGATACGACTGCTCATTGAGAGAGCTAAGAAGTGAGCCAAGATTTTTTTCTTCGTTTCGAGCCGGGATGATGACCGACACGCTGGAGCCTGAAGAAACTTCGTCAGAAGAATAAAAAGAAGAGGATGAGGAGGAAGGTTTAAGTAGCGGAACTTTCCAAAACAGGAGGAAACCCACGATCCAGAAAATACCCGTGAGAATCAAGGTCAGGTCGTTTTCCAAGGTGCTCCCAACTTTTATTTTTTTCTAAAAGCTTGTCCTACCCTAGCCCATTTTATATGGATGAGCTTTTGACCGAATTCCCAGCATGCCTCGAGCATGGCTGTTTGTTCCATCATCAAAGGTTTAATGGGCATCATTCTGCATATCCTCCCTGGGCACATGATAGCGATCCATGGAATTCTTTTCGCAATGACTAGGCGATGAGCTTGGCTTGATGTGGCCTAAGCTGTGTGAGTTCCGAAGATTTGAATTTCCCCACCATGATCGGGGGGAATGTTAAAACAGCGTTCAAGAAGATGTCAAGGCCAGGGTTGCGACCAGAGATTGCCGATAAAAGCACCCGACGGGTCCTGTCGTGGTTCACCCCCGGCGCCCCCGAGCGGTCTATCTTGTTTATAATCAGTCAAAAAGTTGGGTGGAATCAAACGCTCGGGTCGGCGTTCCGAGACGCTATCGAAAGCTTTGTTTTTTATATATTAACCACCCCTTCCCCTCCTAGGGAATTAGGAGGGGAATAACGGTGAGCGTCTCGGGTAAGGTCGGCCCCCGAACCACGCCACCCCTCGGGTGCACTCGCTATCGTGATAATTTGTTACAAGATCAAGCACTTTCGTTTGATGATAATTCTCTATTGGCAAATTTGGGTTGCGCCGAATGATTTTTTTCTTTTCGGCCTTGCTTTTGATTTTTGTCTATTGTAATATGAAATCGAACAATTTAACAAAT
>CAYUKK010000179.1:0-22683 GCA_964445305.1 uncultured Eubacteriales bacterium | reverse complement strand
AATTCGATGAAGCAACATGTGGGGAGGAGCGGCTGCTGATGTTTTCCCGTTGCACGCGGGGATTTTGTCCCTCCTGCCACGCCAAGAGGCTTGAGGAGTGGGGCGAGTGGATGAGAGAAGAGCTCCTTCTCGATGTCCCCGCCGCCAGGAAAGAGGCCGAGCGGGTGGGCAAATATATGATCCGGCCTCTTTTGTCCCCGGAGCGCCTCTCCCTCGATGAAAAGCAAGGGAAAATCTGCTACCGATATGGGAAACAGGCCAAAGATGTGGAGCGGATGGACTACCTGGAGTTCATCTCCGAGTGACTTCCCATATTCCCGACAACGACCAAGTCACGGTCCTTTATTACAACCTCTACGCCAATGCCCACCGCAGGAAGGTCAAGAAGGCGAGCTTAGAGACTTTCTCTTTCCGGATGGTAAAGGAAGAGCTCCGTTTTTTGGGGGTTCCTCGAAAAATGGCTTTCGGGCGTCGAACTGGATAAAATGGTTATAAGGTCCAGACGAAAAGGAACTTCCTATTATTCGGACATTGCCGTCCCGGTCGATCATGATTTGCCGGGCTTGAGGTCGCCGGGGATGACTCCCAGCCGGTGAAAATCCTTACGGTTCAAACGTAAGGCCAAGATAAGAGAAAAGATTGGTGGGGCGGGCGAGAATCATAGGGACGAATCGAGCTTTTCCGGATGCGCCTTGAGCCAGGCCTGGAAAGCTCGGCCGATCATTTCCACATCGCTCAGCTTATTAGAGCAGATTTCGTACAGCTCATTCTGAGAGACCTCATGATAGAAATGAACCATGCGGTTCCGATAGCCGGCGAGAATTTCAAGGATTCGGGCTTGTTCGTCTGACAAGACGCCTTGCTCATGGAGTCTCGCGGCGATCTCCTTATATTCAGTGACGCCCAGGCCGAATCCTTTGGCCAGAAGATGCCGGCCTAAGTCAAAAATTGCTTCCAGGCTGCGACGCAGACAGGACTCGGCGGCCCAGACATTCCTTCGGTCGGCGAAAAAAGCACTCCGGTTGCCGAGCGGTAGGCTCCGGATTTCCCCCAAAAGGAAGGTGACTGTCTCCAGGCGGTCGGTAACGACTCTCTTGGATATGGGCTTCGGGGTCATGGCGCTTCACCTAAGATGAGCGCCATCCTTTCCTTTTCCAGGGGAGCGAGGTCTCCGGCTCTCCGCAGAACATAGAGGTCGTATTCATCCGCTTCGACTTCGTTCCGAGCATAGACCCGTTCACCCCGGACGACCTCAGCCGCCAGGAAGGGATCGGCCTCGTTGAGCAGGACCAAGTCGACTCTCCTGCACCCGAAATAATCTTCCAGGTCGATGGTCAGCGATATCTTTTTTTCTATCGGCCACCGCTCGTCGGTTTTGACCTTGATGCCCACATCGATATCGGAGGAGCTGGGAATCGAGCTGTCTGTTTCTTGTTCCAGCCAGCTTCGGACTTCCTCTGCCCGGCTGCCGAAAAGATAGAGAGAATTCACGCCGTGTTTTCGGCAGATTTCTTCCAGCATGGCGCGGCGATTAGAACCTTTCCGGGACATTCTTTTACCTGATGGAATTTTACAAAATGGTGAGCGGGAAATCAATTTGAGTTAGTTTTCAAAACCGATTTCCTTGACTTCGATGATCCGGTTTTCGACCGCGGAATTGATGAAAGGATAGCTGACGGCTGTCGAGCTGTCGGCTGACTATTTTCCGTGATTCTCTTTTTGACCAGAAAGAGATGCCCCCCGATTTTCGAGACCTTTTCCCCATGCCGGCGGCTTCCCCGCTCCTTGCCGCCTGGGTTCAGTTCAATTTGACAGACAGCGGCTTCTTCATCTGCCATCTCCGGCGATGGGATGAGGCAAAAATGGAGCTTAAACGGTCATTCGACCAGCGCCGAAGAAAGGAGCATCATGAGCCTTGACGAGAAGCTAAGAACAGGAAGGCTGAGCAGAAGAGAATTCTTAGAACTAGGAGCGCTAGGAATAGGAGCGCTAGCACTAGGACAATGCAAAGCCAATCCTGCAATGCCAGAGCCACCAGTCCCAGTAACCCTTAACTTTGAAGTCTACAACCACACGCAGGGCTACAGGACTAGTTTTTCCAAGACGGTAATGAGCGGAGAACAGGTAATAATAAGGGTTAGTGAGCTTAAAGTGGATGATGTTGACCCTCAGAGAATAGCAGTCAGGGAGGACGGCTTTGGCAGCTTGGTAAAGTTCAGCAACACAGGAGAGGCCAGCTTAGCTGCTCCTAAAAAAAGCACTAATTATGATGTAATACTGTTTAACAAGCTAAGACCGGGCAACAGGGGAACTGAAATTTCAAGTGTGGAGTGAAGCGTTTGCTGTGTTTTGATGACATCATCAGCCTCCATGAAGAGCTTCCTCTTCCCTCTGATGATGTCTATTATAGCATACAAATATTAGCACTGGGGGTGGTCCAAGTTTTGGGGGGCAGTCCGGTGCGTTGACAGGGGCACTGTTGGTGTGTGCAATAATGATGGTTGCAATTGGACTAGGCAGGATTGCGGTTATTGGGAGGATTATACTAATAATTTTCAGTGTGTTGGTAACATGGTTCAGAGGGAGTACGTGTCAAGGGGTTGTTGTGATGATGGCTGGGTTGAGGGAAAATATCCGAGGAGTTGTAGCCCGGGCTCTTGTTATCGGGACCAGGACGATTTCTGGGATGACGGGGAGAACTGTAATGAGCATGACGGCTGGGCGTGTAACGGGGATGTAAAGCAATAAGATGAGCCGCTTAATTTGACATCTCATGAGCCGCCATTTATACTCTCTGAGGATGACCAGAGGGGTAAATTGTCACAAAGAGGCTCGCTCAGCCGACACAGCCAAAAAGGACACTCTTAATCTTTATCTGTCGTATCAGGCCCTTGACAAACCAAAATAATATATTTACATTGTAAATATGGCCGAGCTGTCATTCGAGTGGGATGATCAGAAGAGTGCTTCCAATAAAAAGAAACACGGCATCTCTTTTGAAGAAGCTCAAACAGTCTTTTTTGACGAGAACGCCTTATTGATCCATGACCCGGACCATTCCACAGAGGAAGCTCAATTTGTTCTTCTCGGCATGAGCTTCAAACTAAGGTTATTGATTGTTTGTCACTGCTATCGGAAAAATGATAGCGTCATCAGAATCATATCCGCTCGTAGGGCGAAGCCTGCAGAGCAGAAACAATATTGGGAAAGGTGGAAGAAATGAGAAAAGAATATGATTTCGCTAAAGCGAAGAGAAATCCGTATGCCCGTCTCTTCAAGCGACCGGTTACTATCAGACTTGATGAATGGACAGTGAACTATTTCAAGAAAATCGCGAAAGAGGCCGGAATTCCGTACCAGACTCTAATCAATCTTTATTTGCGCGATTGCGCGGCATCCGGGCGCAAGCTCTCGCTGGAATGGAAATCAGCCTGAGGTCTGATATCTGAACGAAAGGAAAGCCATCGCCAGCGACATTCAGCCGCCCATCAATTTCTTATAGGGCTGAAACTCGTCGATTGGAGGTCTATCTGCCAATGAGACCTTGACTGAATATGGGGAGGATAGTCTTCTTTTACCGGCAAGGGAACAAGGGTCATAAAATGCCCGATATGCCAGTTTGATAATACGGATACCGCACCGTTTGTAGCAACTGTGTGATCCCGATCAAGAGACTTCCGAACATACGTTTTATGCAGCATTTTCAGCCAATTGCTAAACCAGAGCTCTCCTACGCCGAGGAATTGCAGGGCGTGTTGGATCGTACGCACCAATCAACGAACGTGATGGGGGTGTTGGCTGCCATCATCTTCCCTGCCTATTGCCCATGGCTGGAGGTCGGTCAACAGCAAAGTCCGGGCTGAGATGACCCGCTTTATTTTGACATCTCATGAGCCGCCATTTAAACTCTCTGAGGATGACCAGAGGGGAAAATTGTCACAGCGAGGCTCGCTCGGCCGACACAGCCACAAAGGAAACTCTTTCAACCATGAGCCTTGACGAGAAGCTAAGAACAGGAAGCCTGAGCAGAAGAGAATTCTTAGAACTAGGAGCGCTAGGAATAGGAGCGCTGGCACTGGGCCAATGCAAAGCGAGCAGCCCTACAATGCCAGAGCCTCCGGTGCCGGTAACCCTTAACTTTGAAGTCTACAATCACACCCAGGGCTACAGGACGAGCTTTTCTAAGACGGTGATGAGCGGAGAACAGGTAATTATAAGGGTTGGTGAGCTTAAAGTGGATGATGTTGACCCTCAGAGAATAGCAGTCAGGGAGGATGGGTTTGGCAGATTGGTAAGGTTTAGCAACACAGGAGAAGCCAGTTTTGCTGCTCCGAAGCAAAGCACTAATTATGACGTGATACTTTTTAACAAGCTAAGACCAGGCAACACCCGAAATTGCGATCAAAGAACCCGACGGGTCCTGTCGTGGTTCACCCCCGGCCAAGCTCGGAGTTGGGATTGCGAAGCCCGCTCGTTTCCCCAGCGAGGAAACTCGCTCCGACTCAGCCTTCGCTCTTCTCTCGCTTGGCTCGAGAAACCATGCCCGCTCAGGCTTCGACGGGCTTTCTCACCCAAGCTCCTCGCCTGTTCCCCAGGGCATCAAACGCTCCGGTCGGCGTTCCAAGACGCTATCGGGGGTTTGTTTTTTATATATTAACCTCCCCTACCCCTCTCCGCGAAAGAGGCCTCCAGGAATTCTTTCTTAGCCATTAAATCCCCCTACCCCCTTTGAACAATCAAAGGGGGCCTGAGGAAAGGTGGGCGTCTTTCGAGCAGGCCGGAGGGGAAAAATGGTTAGCGTCCCGGGTAAGGTCGGCCCCAGGACCACGCCACCCCTTGGGTGCACTCGCTATGGTGATAATTTGCTACAAGATCACGCACTTTTGCTTGACGATGATTCTCTATTGGGAAATTTAAGGTAGAGGGTGCGTTGGTGAGGAATTCTTCAATCTGCTATAATTTAAAAAAAGGGCTGCTCATGCAAAAAAAGGAAGCTCACACGCCGCTGGCGGAGAGGATGAGACCCTACTCCTTTGACCATTTTTATGGCCAGGAGCATCTTCTGGGGCCGGGCAAAATCCTGTCCGAGCTCATCGAGAGCGGGCACCTGGTGTCTTTAATTTTCTGGGGGCCGCCCGGTTCTGGAAAGACGAGCCTGGGCATGATGCTCGCCCGGCATTTCGATTTGCCCTGTTTATTCTTTTCTGCTGCCCTGGCCGGGATTAAGGAAGTCAAAGAAGTCATGGCCAAGGCTGAAAGCCACAAGAAGATGTACGGGAAGCCGAGCATCATCTTCATCGACGAAATCCACCGCTTCAACAAGGCCCAGCAAGGAGCTTTTCTTCCCTATGTGGAAAGGGGAGATATCATCCTCTTCGGGTCGACCACAGAGAACCCCTCGTTTGAGGTCATCGCGCCGCTCCTGTCCCGGACGCGTGTCCTCATCCTCAACCCACTCTCGGACGAGGCGCTTTCCCGAATCCTCGAGGAGGCACTGACGGATAAAGATCGGGGGCTGGGGAATCTTGGGTTGGAGCTCGACAGCCAGGCCAAGCAGTTGATCACGAATTATGCTAACGGCGATGCCCGGCGAGCCCTCAACACCCTGGAAATCGCGGCCAGCCTGGCCCACAGTGGCCGTATCGGCGTCGCTGAGGTTCAGGAGGCTCTGCAGAAGCGGACCCTTCTTTATGATAAGAGCGGGGAGGAGCATTTTAACCTCATCTCGGCTCTCCACAAAAGCCTCCGCAATAGCGATGCCGATGCTTCCCTTTATTGGCTCGCCCGGATGCTTGCGGCGGGGGAGGACCCTCTCTACATCGCCCGACGCCTTGTCCGGTTCGCCAGCGAAGACATCGGGCTGGCTGACCCTCAGGCCCTTCATATCGCCTTGATGGCCAAGGAGGCATATGATTTCCTCGGTACACCCGAAGGAGAGCTGGCTCTGGCCGAGGCAGTCATCTATCTCGCTTCAGCCCCCAAGAGCAATCGCTCCTATCTGGCTCTCTCGCGGGCCATGAAAGATGTCGAGGAAAGCCCGCATGAGCCTGTTCCCCTTCACCTCCGCAATCCCGTCACCCGGCTGATGAAAGAAGTCGGTTATGGAAAAGATTATGCCTACGCTCATGACTTCGAACTCGCGACGACGGATATGGAGACCTTTCCTGAAAGACTCAAGGGCCGCAAATACTACACGCCGGCTGAGGTCGGGCTGGAAAGAGAAATCAAGAAGCGCCTTGACTGGTGGCAAAAGGTCAAAGACAGGATGCGGGCCGAGAAGAAACCTTAGCGGCAGCTCAGCGCTCTTCCTCCTTTTCCTTGAGCAGATAGTAGATTTCCCAACTGATGTCGTCGGCTAAGCAGCCGAGGCAAGAAGTTTTTGTCGTCGCCAGTTCGCCATCGGAGATTTTATCCTTGAGGATTTTTTTTACTCTCTTCCGGATTTTATAAAGGAGGATGTAATTGACCATCCGCAAATCCCCTGGCGCATGATACCAAGTTTAGTGTCGACTGTAAAGCCGGGCGCCAGACGGTCATTCCGGGGCCCCGATTGAGGTAAAGGGAGGAACATGCTACGATAAGGGGTCCCTGATGATGCGAAATGCGCCTGTGGCCGCGGTTGGAGTCCTCATGTCCCTTGTTTCTTCTTGTTCCTTATTCCTTATGCGAGAGAGGGGGGCGCCGGCAAGGTTAGATTTTCGCCTGGCGGAGAAAAAGCGCGTCATCTACGATGGAAGAATCGTTGGGCCCGTCCGCCGGCAGGGAAGCCGCCTCTATTGGGTTACGGATAAAAAGAAGCTGTATTGTTTCGATGTTCAAAACGAAAACCCCATCTGGACCTATGAAGGGAAGGCCGCTTTTGATTCTCCGCCCGTTATCGGCCGGGAATCGGTTTTTCTTTTGGACCAGGAAGGATATGTCCATGCCGTGGACGGCTTGGGTCAGCTTCTCTGGAAAATTGGACTCGAGAATGTCACTCCGCTCAGCTTGAGTCTGGCCCTCAACCTTCTTCTTGTGGGCACTGAGGGGGAAGGCATCCTCGCCGTTGATCCGGTCTCAGGCCGGCAGCTGTGGCGTGTCCGGGCCGAGGGTTCTTTTCAGGCTGGGGCGGTTTCTTGGGGCAACAGTATCATTTGCAGCAGCCAGGAAGGCCAAATCTCCATTCTCAGCCCGCAGGGTCGTGTGCTTAAGACCCTGGCAATGGAGAATCCCATTTCCAACACTCCTCTCGTTGATGAGGGCCGACTTTATGTAGGCACGGCGGATGGCTATTTTCATTGTCTTGACTTGAAACGGGGAAATAGAAAATGGCGCGTTGACGTTAGAGGAAAAATCCTTGCCCCACCCCGGGCCGATGAAAAGCGCGTTTTCCTTTCGGCTGCCAACTGTGTCCTCTACTGCCTGAACAAAAGAAACGGCCATCTCTTGTGGTGGCGGGCGCTTCCCTCGCGGAGCTATCACGAGCCAGAGTTTACTGACGGACAAATCCTCATCTCATCCTCATCTTCCACTATTCTCTGCTTGGACCGAAAAACAGGCGAGGAGGTTGGCACCTTCGAGGGCAGCTCGGAAGTAAGGTCCAACCTTATCTGGCTAGAGGGGTTTTTGCTCCTCCATTTATATGACCCTCAAAGAGAAAAGGGAAGCCTTGTCTTCCTTGAGGGGAAAGAAAAAGCCCATTCAAGCCTTGCTCGAGGGAGCGAGGAGTAAGACTTGAAAGATCGTTCATAAAGGAGCAGAAAAAATGACCAGAGAAGAGGCGCTTGAGCTTGTCCGACAGCATCTCAAGAACAGGAACCTGGTTAAGCACTGTCTGGCTGTCGAAGCTTGCATGCGGGCTGTAGCGCGCCGACTTGGCCAGGATGAAGAGAGATGGGGGCTGGCTGGAGTCCTCCACGACCTCGATTACGAAGTGACTGAGAAGAGCCCGGAGCTCCACACGAGCGAGACCGTCCGCATCCTTCAGGGGCATGGTGTTGAGCCCCAGATTGTCCACGCCATCCAGGCTCACGCGGCCAAAGTTCCCTGCGAAAGCCCCATGGATTGGGCCATCTTTTCCATCGACCCTTTGACCGGGCTCATCATCGCCGCCACGCTGATGCATCCGTCACGCCAGCTTAAGAATGTTGACCTCGACTTTGTCAAGAGGCGGTACAAGGAAAAGAGCTTCGCTCGGGGGGCCAAGCGAGAGGAGATTGAGGAATGCCGGAACATCGGCCTGGAGCTCGATGAGTTCATCGGCATCTGCCTCGCCGCCATGCAGGGGATCGCTGCCGACTTAGGGCTGTGATCGCGGGAAGCGGAGAGGTCGCCGTGGGGCGAACCTAAAACAATTTAACCTTAAAACCGACCTCGAAAGTCCGGGCCGGGCAGGGGAAGCCAGGTTCAGTGAAGCAGTCCTGGTTGAGAAGGTTGGTTGCCTTAATAAAGACTTCAAAACCTGAGAATATGCCCGCCACCACTCCCGCCAGGTCAAAGTATCCGGGAATGGTAAGGAGAGACCCACTGCCCACATCAAACCAGGTGGAGGAAGAAGCCAGCCGGCCGGTGAAGGTCGCTCTGAGCTTGGAGGCGAGAAGCAGGCTGAAGTCAAAAGAGAGGTTGTGCCCGGGCAGGGCGTCGAGCGGACGCTTTTCAGTCCGATTTCTGTGGCGGAGATAGGTATAGCTTAGGCTTGCCTGGAAAGAGGCTGAGGAATTGACGGCCAGGATTTCAAGCCCATCGATGGAAGCGCGGCTGACGTTGTAAAAGAGGCGGCTGCCGTCGGGGAGCCTGAGGCTCTCGATCATGCCCTCGAGTCGGTTGAAAAAGATGGCGCCCGAAAGGGTGAGAAGGGTGCCCTGCCGCGTGAAGCCAAATTCCCAGAGGTGGCCAGCCTCAGGAGTTAAATGGGGATTGCCGAAGGAAGGGGCGTAAAGGGAACGCATGGAGGGAAATCGCGATTTTCGGGAAAAGGAGAAGTGGATTTCCCAGCTCTCCTCGGGCGAAAATTTAAGGCCGACCAGAGGGCTTATTCTGAAGGTGGAAGAGCCTTCATGCTTGCGGAGATGCTCGAGGCTTGCCCCGGCGATGAGAAGCCAGCTCGGGGAAAGGAAGAGGTAATCCTCACCAGCCATCGCCAGGACCCGCTGACGATAAACCTGCCAGCTGGCCCCCCGGTCGTCCTGCGTCCGCGCGATTTCGTGCTGGAGAGTCAAGCTCGTTTTGACCGTGTGACCCGGGCCGAGGGGGATATCGAGGAGAGAAAAGAGGCCGTGGACGGCGTTGTCGAAGGTGCTTTGGAAAGCCAGGTGCTTCATGCTTCCATCCGTGTAGGAGTCGAGGACGTTCTCATAAGCAATGGTATAGGCGCGAAAGCGAAGAGTCGTTTCATCGCCCAGGGAGGTAAAGCCGCCCGCGCTCAGCATGACTCTATCCCAGTCCTTGAATCGCCAGTACCGTGGCCGGGCTGAGGTTAGAGAGGGGGGGAGCCCAAAGGAAGAGCTGAAGAGGCTCCCTTGGATGAGGACTTCTGTATCGTGAGTCGGAGTGTAGAAGAGCTTGGCGTTGAAGCTCAGGCGGCGATAATCGCTGTTTTCTCTACTTAATCTATTGTTTCCATCGGAATAGTAGAATTTGGCCGAGTCCTGGAAAAGAAAGCTGGTCGAGGCGGCGAGCTTTTTCCAGCTTTGGCTGGCCAGGAAGCCGAGGCTACGGGACCGATTCTCGCCATAGGTGGCGTGGAAAGTGAGCTCCGGGTCAGGCGATGGGCGACGACTGATGACGTTGACGATCCCGCCCAGGGTGTTGGGTCCGTAAAGAACCGAAGCCGGGCCCCTTGTTATCTGGATGGACTGGACCGAAGCCACCTCGATCGTCTTTAAATCAAAGCTGCCAAAGAAGGGCTCCGACGAAGGAACTCCATCGAGAAAAAGAGCGATCCGGCGGGAATCCATCCCCCTCAGTTTGAGCGTGAACTCGTTCTTTTCGCCAAAGCTGACATAAACTCCTGGCGCCGTCTTGACAGCTTCCGCAAGGTCCTTCAGCCGCCTCCTCTCGAGAACTCCGCTTTCGATGATGGTCACCGAGGAAACCAGCGTCTCCCGAGGTCGCTCGCCAGTGACAATGATTTCCTCTGTTATCGGGGGAGCTTTTTCTGGCTGTTCTTTCCTGGTTTTTTCTTCCTGGGAAAAGAGGGGCAAAACGAGGCTGAGGCAAAGGCAGGAGAGAAAGCGGAAGCTCGCACTTTTCTCCTTTATTGGCCAGAAAGCTTTGCCTTTCTCCATGGGATTCCTTGGTCGACCTTTCCTCATACTTTACCAGAAGAGAAAAGACCTGTGAATGGCAAGAATGGACCCCAAATTTACCCACAGGGAGTTCTGGCAAACGAAAGTGCTTGACAATGGATAACAAAAACATGAGCGCGAGTGCACCCGATGGATGGCCTGTGCGGAAGCCGACCCGAGCGGGCTTCGCCATCCCAACCCCGAGCCTCCACACGCACTTTCCCGATGTTAAATTTCAGGCCCATGAATCCCCCTTGGAGAATTGGGGGAAACAGGCGAGGGGCTGGGGTGAGAAAGCCCGTCGAAGCCTGAGCGAGCATGGTTTCTCGAGCGAAGCGAGAGAAGAGCGAAGGCTGAGTCGGAGCGAGTTTCCTCGCTGGGGAAACGAGCGTGCTTCGCCATCCCAACCCCGAGCCTGGCCGGGGGTGAACCACGACAGAACCAGTCGGGTGCTTTGATCGGCAATTTCGGGGACCCTGAATAGCTTAATTCTGGGGCCGACTTTATGTATAATAGAGGGCCAAGAATTTATCCATTTTTATCCTGCCCATTGAGAAAGGAGGACATCATGATCAATGCGCTGACAAGAGTGCCCCCACCGGCTAACGAGCCTGTCCTAAGCTACGCGCCAGGAACGCCAGAGCGGAAGGCACTCAAGGACCAGCTCAACAAAATGCTCAATGAAGAAATCGAAATCCCGCTTATCATCGGCGGCAAGGAGGTGAGGACAGGCGACCTCGGGGATTGTCGTTGCCCCCATGACCACCGCCATCGGCTCGGCCGCTACCACAAGGCGGGAGCCAAAGAAGTGGACATGGCCGTTGCCGCCGCCAAAGCTTCGTGGCGGGATTGGTCGGAGATGGACTGGATGTCGCGAGCAGCCGTGTTTTTAAGGGCAGCTGAGCTTCTGGCGACCAAATATCGATTCATCCTCAATGCCGCGACCATGCTTGGCCAGTCCAAGACCGCCCACCAGGCTGAAATCGATTCTGCCTGTGAGCTCATCGATTTTTATCGTTTCAACCCCTATTACATGACCCAAATCTACACCCAGCAGCCCGACTCAGCGCCTGGCACCTGGAATTATATGGAGTACCGGGCCCTGGAGGGTTTTGTTTTTGCCGTGACGCCCTTCAACTTCACTTCGATCGCCGGCAACCTGCCTACCTCGCCGGCCATGATGGGCAATACCGTCCTCTGGAAGCCAGCTTCCTCGGCCGTCTATTCCGCTTATTACCTTACCCTTCTCTGGAGGGAAGCCGGCCTTCCTGACGGGGTGATCAACTTCATCCCTGGTTCGGGCCGTTTCGTCGGCGACCCCGTGCTGGAGAAGCCCGATTTGGCCGGCGTCCATTTCACGGGGAGCACGGCCGTCTTCCAGGGAATGTGGAAAACGATCGGCGCCAACATCATGCATTATCGGAATTACCCGCGGATTGTCGGCGAGACGGGCGGCAAGGATTTTGTCTTCGTCCATGCTTCGGCTGATGTCGAGGTCGTTGTCACAGCGCTCCTGCGCGGCGCTTTTGAATACCAGGGCCAAAAATGTTCAGCCGCCAGCCGGGCTTATATCCCCGACAATCTCTGGCCAGCCGTCAAAACGCGGTTGCTCGATGAGTTGCGGACGATCAAGATGGGTGACATCACCGACTTCTCGAACTTCATGGGCGCGGTGATCGATGAAGCGGCCTTCACGAGCATCGTCGAATACATCGACTATGCCAAGAAATCCGGGGAGGCGGAGATACTGAGCGGCGGCGGCTACGATAAGTCCAAGGGATACTTCATTGAACCGACAGTGGTTAGGGTTACAAACCCCAGGCACAAGCTCATGGAGGAGGAGATTTTCGGGCCAGTCCTGACGGTTTTTATTTACCCGGCCGCTGATTATGCCGCTACCCTTCGACTTTGCGATTCGACATCCCCTTACGGCCTGACGGGAAGCATTATGGCTCTGGATAGGCAGGCCATCCGGGAAGCAATGGCGGTGCTCCGGCATGCCGCCGGAAACTTCTACATCAATGACAAGCCCACGGGCGCTGTGGTCGGACAGCAGCCTTTTGGCGGAGCCCGCGGCTCGGGCACCAACGACAAGGCTGGTTCCTACCTTAACCTCCTTCGCTGGACGAGCGCCCGGGCCATCAAGGAGAACTTAAACCCGCCGCGCCATTACCGCTATCCGTTCCTGGCGGAGAAATAGGTGAAGGCGGAGGAGAAGATGAGGGAGAAAGCGATGAAAAGTTTGCTCGAAAAACTGGAGTTGAAAAGCAAGAATATCGGAGCGTGCGCCGGGCCGGACGCGTGGTATGAGGACCCCAAAGGCCAGGAGCTTGTCTCCTTCAATCCGACAACCGGCGAGCCCATTGCCACCGTCATCCAGGCCACGGCCTCGACTTATGACCGGGTGATGAACGAGGCCGGCGCGGCCTTCTTGAGATGGCGGATGGTCCCAGCGCCCAAGCGGGGACTCGTCATCCGGGATCTTGGCCAGGTCCTCCGCGAGGTCAAAGAGCCTTTGGGCGAGCTCGTCAGCCTGGAGATGGGGAAAATCAAAGTCGAGGGCTGGGGCGAGGTCCAGGAGATGATCGATATCTGCGATTTCGCGGTCGGGCTCAGCCGCCAGCTTTATGGCTTGACCATGCATTCGGAGCGGCCAGCCCACCGCATGTACGAGCAATGGCATCCCCTGGGTGTTGTCGGCGTCATCACCGCTTTCAATTTTCCCGTAGCCGTCTGGTCCTGGAATGCGGCCATCGCTTCTGTTTGCGGAGACCCTGTCGTTTGGAAGCCTTCCTCGGACACGCCGCTCACGGCCATAGCCGTCCAGCACATCGCCAACCGGGTCATGGCCGACCATGGGCTCAAGGGTATTTTCTGTCTGACCATCGGCTCCGGCGCCACCATCGGCGAGAGGATGATCAACGACTCGAGGCTGCCGCTCATCTCGTTCACGGGTTCGACAAGGATGGGGCGCAGGGTGGCTGAGGTTGTGGCGCGGCGGTTTGGCCGCACCATTCTCGAGCTCGGTGGCAACAACGCCATCATCGTCACCGAGGAGGCGGACTTGGATATGGCAGTGAGGGCAATTCTTTTCGGGGCCGTGGGGACGGCCGGTCAGCGCTGCACCTCGACGCGCCGCATTTTCATGCACAAGGCCATAGCCGCGAAACTGACCCAAGGCCTGATCAAAGCCTACCAGCAGGTAAGGATTGGCGATCCCCTCGACGACAGGACGCTCATGGGGCCTCTCGTCACCAAGGCGGCCGTGGAGGACATGATGGCGGCGCTGGAGAAGGCCAAAGAGCAGGGCGGGACCATCCTCTATGGCGGCAAACGCCTTCCCGAGCTGGGCGAGCAGTTTGTCCAGCCCACCCTGGTCAAGATGCCTGCCCAGACCGAGATCGTTCATCAGGAAACCTTTGCTCCGATTCTGTATCTCATGGAGTACGAGGACCTGGACGAGGCCATTCGCCTTCATAACGAAGTCCCCCAGGGCTTGTCGAGCGCCATGTTCACCACGGATTTGCGCCAGGCTGAGAAATTCCTTTCCGCTGAGGGGTCGGACTGCGGAATTGCCAACATCAACATCGGCACTTCCGGCGCAGAAATAGGCGGCGCCTTTGGCGGCGAGAAGGAAACGGGCGGCGGCCGGGAGTCTGGCTCGGATGCCTGGAAGCAATACATGCGCCGCCAAACCAACACCATCAACTGGTCGCGGGAGTTGCCCCTGGCCCAGGGCATCAAGTTTGGTGACGGATGACCAAGCCAGTAACCCTGGCGACACCCATAGAGGAGTTGGTCAGGGAGTTCCCCGAGTCCGTCGGCTTCCTGACTCGGTATGGCATCCGCTGTCTGCGCTGTGGCGAGCCTTTCTGGTGCACTCTGGGAGAACTTCTCGAGGCGGAGGGTATCTCCGAACCAGAAAAGCTCTTAGCCTCTCTCAACGCTTTTCTGGCTGAGCCAAAAAACGCTTGACTATTTTTTCTGAAAAGACGAGAGGAGGTAACCAGGAATGGCCAAGAAGCTTTACCGGTCTTTGAGCAAGAAAATCATGGGCGGCGTTTGTGGTGGCCTGGCTGAATATTTTGACCTCGATGTCTCGCTCGTCCGGCTTATTTTCGTCGCTATCGCCCTGGTGACGGCTATCCTGCCCATGCTGATTTTCTACCTCATCGCCTGGATGATCATCCCGGCGGAGGAGGCAAAAAAGGATTGATGCGTTGACTTCTGGGGTTTTATCGGGTATGTAATAGGCGATTTTGCTCCTCAGCTGGCTGCGGTGAGATGAAGAAGGACGATATTCCATTCCGCCACATCGCCATCGAGGGCGTGCCGCGGTGCCAGAAGAGCAAGTTCGCTCAGCTCCTGGCGCAGTTCATCGGCGGGAAAGTTGTCCTCGACCGGACAGAAAACCCCTACCTCAAGGACTTCTACGACGAGAAAGAAGGTGCGGCCTTCCTGGCCCAGCTGGTTTTTCTGGTCAACCGCTACCACCAGCAGCTCCGGCTTGCCCAGCGGGACTTGTTCGAGGAGAGGGTCATCTGCGATTATCTTTTTGAAAAGGATAAAATCTACGCCTACCAGACGCTCAACGACGACGAGCTCGTTGTCTACGAGAGAATTTACACCATTCTGGCCGAGAGAATCCCCCGGCCGGACCTGACCATCTATCTCCAGATCTCTCTTCCCACGCTCCTGAAGAGGATTGCTCGCGATGGGAGTGCCTGGGAGAAGAACATCTCCGAGAAATACCTGGGCGACCTGGTCGAGGCGTTTGATTACTTTTTCTTCAATTTCCAGACCTCCCCCCTTCTTGTCGTCAAGGCCGATGAGCTCGACTTGACCCGGGAAGAAGAAATTACGGACCTCGTCGATCAGATTAGTCAGATGAAAAAGGGGTCCCTCTATTATGTACCCCAGAGCTTTAGCCCTGGGGATTTGAAGAAGAAATGAGCATGGGTGGAAATAAGACTTTACCTCAATCCCGCGGCTGAGGCGGGATGGGGAGAAAGGAAGGAACATGCCCGAACAAAAATTCTCGCCTGTCACGATCCCCTCACTCCTGGCCAAGAAGAAGAGCCAGGAAAAAATCGTTGCCCTGACGGCTTACGATTTTCCCACTGCCCGCATCGTCGACGAAGCCGGCGTGGACATCATTCTCGTCGGGGATTCATTGGGAATGGTCGTCCTCGGGTACGAGACGACGATCCCGGTGACGATGGAGGAAATGGTCCATCACACCCGGGCCGTCACCCGGGCCGTGCGCCGCGCCCTCGTTGTGGGCGATATGCCCTATTTCTCTTACCATCTGGGGGTTGAGGAAACGATCGCCAACGCTTCGCGGTTCCTCAAGGAAGCGGGAGCCAAAGCCGTGAAAATCGAGGGCGCATCCCGGAAAAGGTTGAGGCTGGTCGAAGCCTTGGTGGAAGCTGAGATCCCGGTCCTCGGTCATGTGGGTTTGACGCCGCAATCGATTTACCGCTTTGGCCAGTATAAAGTCCGGGGGGCTGACCGGGAGGAAGCCAGGCGAATCTTGGCTGACGCCGTCAACCTGGAAAGAGCGGGCGTTTTTGCCGTCATCCTGGAATGCATCCCCTCGACGCTGGCCCGCACCATTACGGCCAGGCTGAAGGTGCCGACTATTGGTATCGGCGCTGGCCCCGACTGCGATGGTCAGATTCTTGTCTTCCATGACCTGGTCGGGTTGTCCAACGGCTACCACCCGAAATTCGTCAAGAAATACGCCGACCTTCAGGCTATCATCCGCCAAGCTGTTCAGACGTATGCGGACGAAGTCAGACGCGGCCTCTATCCGGACGAAGCCCATTCCTATCACCCGGCCAAGATGGGGAGGGGAAGATGAAAATCGTTGTCCTCATCCCAGAAATGAAAGAAGCGGTCAGAGAGATCAAAGCTCGAGCCAAAACAGTCGGGTTTGTTCCGACGATGGGGTTTCTCCATGAGGGCCACCTCAGCCTGGTCAGAGAATGCCGGAAGGCCGCCGACGCCACGGTCGTCAGCATCTTTGTCAACCCCCTTCAGTTCGGGCCGAAAGAGGATTTCAAGGAGTACCCGAGGGACCTTGAGCGGGACGCTCGTTTGCTCGAGGCCGAGGGAGTCGATTTTCTTTTCTACCCTGAAGCCTCCAAGATGTATCCGGGGGGCTTCAAGACGATGGTCGAAGTGCCCGGCCTCCAAGATAAGCTCTGCGGCCGGTCGCGGCCGGGGCATTTCCGGGGCGTGTGTACGGTTGTTCTCAAGCTTTTCCACATCGTCCAGCCCGACATCGCCTTCTTCGGGCAAAAAGACGCCCAGCAAGCTCTCATCATCCAGAGAATGGTCAAGGATTTGGATATGGACATCGATATCCGCGTTCTTCCAATTGTTCGAGAGCGGGATGGGCTGGCCCTGAGCTCGAGGAACACTTATCTCAACGCGAAGGAGAGGCAAGCCGCCCTCATCCTGAGGCAGAGCCTTGTCGAGGCAGAGAGGATGTTTGAAGCAGGGGAGAGGAGAGCCGGGGTTATCCTGGCCAGGATGAGAGACCTCATCAGCCAGGAACTGCTGGCCAGGATTGACTACGTCGCCATCGTCGACCTCGAGGAGCTCGACCCTGTGGAAACGATCGACCGGGATGTCCTCGTTGCCCTGGCCGTTTACATCGGCAAGACAAGGCTCATCGATAACACGGTATTGAAGGAAAGAAAGAAGGGGTAAGCCATCATGAAAAGAATCATGCTTAAAGCCAAGCTTCACCATGCCCGGGTCACCGAGACCAAGATTGATTACGAGGGCAGCCTGGCTCTGGATGAAGAGTTGATCCGAGCGGCCGACATGCTTCCCTTTGAGAAAGTACATGTCTATAACGTTTCGAACGGGGAAAGGTTTGCCACTTACCTCATCAAGGCTGAGAAAGGGTCGGGGAAAGTCGGCGTTTACGGAGCAGCCGCCCACCGGGCCAAGGTGGGGGACAGGCTCATCGTCGTCTCCTACGTCGTCGTCGATGAAGAGGAGACGGATTTTTTCATGCCTAAAATCCTGATCCTTGACGCCGACAACAGGGTTATCGAGGTCAAGCAAAGTCGAAGTTGTGCCCAGTCTTGAGGCGCACGGAAGTCGATTTATTTTTGTTTGAGCGCCCACTCTTTGAGCTTCTCGTAGGACACTTCGCCGCAGAGAACATCGTTAGTGTCGGGGTTGAAGAAGGTCGGTGTGCGCAACTGGCCGCCGCACTTGGGAGCGAGAACGGAACGGTAGGACCTCATCAAATCCGCGTTTTTCTCGTCGTGCCAGACTTCAAGCTTGTCGAAAGCAATCTTTTCTTCTTTTTCCAGCTTTTCCACCCTCGGCATCATGGCCTGGCAGTGGGGGCATTCCCGGGCATAGAACATGATGAGTTTGCTCATGGTTTCCTCCTCACAAAAAGGCCACACCAGCATTCTCCGTCTGGTTTGTCCTTGTAGGTCTCATGGACAAGAAAATTGCAGGGGCAGACGAGCTTGAGATCTTCCGTCAGATCGCCGCTCGTCAGCCGGCAGGGACAGTACTTGAGGCTGTGATTTTTTTCATTAGCGAATAGCCCGTCGAGCAGCATCTCGACTCTCTCCTTATCCGGGTTGACCTGGAATTCGTTCTTGTCGCTGAATTTTTCGATTGCCTGGCGGAAGTCCTCCCGGGTCATCGTCGTCTCGGTCGCTGCGCAGACTTTGCGGGCTTCAGCCGAAGAAACCTCGACGTAGGCGTTCTTGACCAGGCAGGTCGGGCAAACCTCGGGTGGCCTGACACCATAGTGGATGTCGTTACAGACAAAGCAGCGCCAGAATTTCTTCATTTTTACCTGGTTTAGGCACTCCTTTCCATGAGAGTCTTCTTTCCCTTTCTTTTTCTTGTGGACAATATCGTACTATTCATATCGGAAAATGGTAATTTAATCGATCACTTGGGATGCCCACCCATCCTTGCCTGCTTCATTCGAGGGAAAAATGTTCAATCCAGGTGATAATTGGGTGCTTCCTTGGTGATGATGACGTCATGGACATGGCTTTCCCGGAGGCCGGCGGCGGTGATTTTGATGAACTTGGCCTTCTTCTGCAGCTCCTCGATATTCCGGCAGCCAGCGTAGCCCATTCCGGCCTTGAGACCACCGACCATCATCTGGATGATTCGGGAAACGCTACCTTTGTAGGGAACACGTCCCTCAATCCCCTCCGGGACAAGCTTGCTCGCACTCAGCGGCGAGTCCTGGAAATAACGGTCCCGGCTCCCTTCCTTCATCGCCTCCATCGAACCCATACCTCGATAAGTTTTGTAGGAGCGGCCCTGGTAAATGACCACGTCGCCCGGACTTTCATCTGTTCCGGCCAGCATGTTGCCCAGCATGACCGTGCTGGCGCCTGCAGCGATGGCCTTGGTGATATCGCCAGAGAACTTAATGCCGCCGTCGGCGATGATGGGCACATGCCGCGCTTTGGCCACTTTATAGACGTCGGCGATGGCCGTAATCTGGGGAACGCCGGCTCCGGTGACGACCCGAGTCGTGCAGATAGAGCCCGGCCCGACGCCGACTTTGACGGCGTTGACGCCAAGGTCGATGAGGTCAGCCGCCGCTTCCGCGGTCCCGATGTTGCCGGCGATAATTTCCTGGTCGGGAAACTTCTCCCGGAGGAGCTTGACGGTATCCAGGACCCTCTGGGAATGTCCGTGCGCCGTATCGACGACGAGAACATCCGCCTTGGCTTCGATGAGCGCCTGGGCCCTGTCCAGGGTGTCTTCGCCAATCCCGATGGCGCCGCCGACACGGAGGCGGCCAAAGCTATCTTTGGCCGCGTTCGGGTACTGGATGCGTTTGAGGATATCCTTATAGGTGATCAACCCCTTGAGGTGGAAGTTTTCATCGACCATGAGGATTTTTTCGATTTTGTGTTTGTGGAAGAGCTTCTCCGCTTCCTCAAGGGATGTGCCGAGGGGGACGGTGATGAGCTCCTTGGTCATCACTTTCTCGACGGGAAGATGAAGCCGCGTTTCGAAACGGATGTCCCGGTTCGTCAGGATGCCGACAAGCTTGTTGTTCTCATCAGTGACGGGAAGGCCGGAGATCTTGTATTTTTTCATGAGCTCAATAGCCTGATAGATTTTGTCTTGGGGCCGCATGGTGATGGGGTCAACGATCATGCCGCTTTCGTGGCGCTTGACCTTGTCCACTTCCTCAGCCTGAGTGGCGATGGGCAGGTTGCGATGGATGATCCCAATCCCTCCCTGCTGGGCGAGAGCAATGGCCATGCGGGATTCCGTCACCGTGTCCATGGCGGCGCTGACGATGGGAATCTTGAGGTCGATGCGCTGGCTGAGCTTCGTCGTCACATCCACATCGGCCGGAATAACTGTGGATTTGGCGGGGAGGATAAGGACATCGTCAAAGGTTAAGCCTTCCCGTATTCTTGCCTCCAGCATGCGGCCTCCTTTTGAAGCTAACGTCTTTTGCGTTTCTTGGGGATGAGGGATCGGGCTTGTCTTGTCCGGCCGATGGCCGCGCCGGCCTGGTTGGGTTGCTGATAGTAGAGGGGTTGCTGGCGCCTGGCCGGCATTTCTTCCTCGATGACAGGCTGAAGGAAGAAGATGTAGCGGACCGTTTCCTCCTCGATCCGGTCCATCATCGATTGGAACATGTCATAGCTTTCTTTTTTGTATTCGACGAGCGGGTCTCGCTGGCCGTAGCCGCGAAGCCCGATGCCTTCCTTGAGATAATCCATGCCCAGGAGATGGTCCTTCCACTGGGAGTCGATGACCTGGAGCATGATGATTCGCTCGAACTCCCGCATCCGCGGCGAGCCGAGGAGTCTCTCCTTTTCCTCGTAGATGGCCCGTAACCGGCTGAGGAGCTTTTGCCGGAGCTCGTCATAGGTAATGGTGTCCCGGTCGATGGCGAGTTCGTCGAGGTCAAGGCCGAATTGCGTTCCTATCGCTTGCCGCAGAGCAGGGACATCCCATTCCTCGGGGTCCTTATCTTTGTTGGCGTAACTATCGAGATGCCAGTCGACGAGGGTTTCGATGAGTTCCTCGATGGTGGACTTCATGTCCTTTCCCTCGAGGATTTCGCGACGCATGCGGTAGATGGTCTCCCGCTGCTTGTTCATGACGTCATCGTACTCGAGGAGGTGCTTGCGGATGGTGAAGTTCTGGCCTTCGACCTGCTTCTGAGCGCGCTCAATGGCCTTGCTCACCATCCGGTGTTCGATGGGCACGCCCTCGGCCATGCCGATCCGGGCCATCAAGCCAGAAATCCTATCGCTGCCGAAGATGCGCATGAGGTCGTCCTCGAGGGAAAGGTAAAAGCGGGACGAACCGGGGTCGCCCTGGCGGCCAGCTCGACCGCGGAGCTGGTTGTCGATGCGGCGAGCTTCGTGTCTCTCCGTGCCGCAGATGTGAAGGCCGCCCAGGCTGACGACGCGCTCGTGCTCCGCCTGGGTCAGTCGGGTCGCTTCGGCAAGCGCTTTTTCCCATTGCTCCTGGGTCGCCTTGAGGGGATCTATCCCCGCTTTGCGCAGGTTTTCGCTGGCCAGGAATTCGGGGTTGCCGCCGAGCAGGATATCGACCCCGCGTCCCGCCATGTTGGTGGCAATGGTCACGGCGCCGATGCGACCGGCCTGGGCGATGATTTTGGCTTCCATTTCGTGGTACTTGGCGTTGAGGACGACGTGCTTGATACCTTTCTTGCGGAGGATGGAGCTCAGGTGCTCGGATTTTTCGATCGAGGTCGTACCAACGAGGATGGGCCGGCCCTGCTTGTTGAGCTCGACGATTTCGTTGACCACGGCGTCCCATTTTTCGCGGGCGGTGCGGTAGACGACATCCGGATACTCGTAGCGGATGAGGGGCTTATTGGTTGGAATCTCGACGACATCCAGGTTATAAATGGCGTGGAACTCGGTGGCCTCGGTCGCAGCTGTGCCGGTCATACCGGCGAGCTTCTTGTACATGCGGAAATAGTTCTGGAAGGTGATCGAAGCCAGGGTCTGGTATTCCTGCTCGATGCGCACTCTCTCCTTGGCCTCGAGGGCCTGATGGAGGCCGTCGCTGTAGCGGCGGCCCGGCATCAGCCGGCCGGTGAATTCGTCGACGATGATGACCTTCCCGTCCTTGACCATGTAATCAACATCGCGCTTGAAGAGATGATGAGCTTTGAGCGCCTGGTTGATGTGGTGGACGAGGTCCATATGAGCCAGGTCATAGAGGTTGGAGACGTTGAGATATCTTTCCGCCTCGGCCACTCCCTCCTCCAGGATGGAGACGGTCCGGGTTTTTTCGTCCACCTGGAAATGCTTCCCCTTGTGGAAGCGGCGGACCAGGTTGTCGATTTTATAATAGAGGGATGTGGATTCTTCAGTCGGGCCAGAAATGATGAGAGGCGTTCGCGCTTCGTCGATGAGGATGCTATCGACCTCGTCGACGATGGCGTAGTGATGGCCCCTCTGAACGAGGTCGGAGATACGGAATTTCATGTTGTCGCGGAGGTAGTCAAAACCGAACTCGTTGTTCGTTCCGTACGTGATGTCGCAGCGGTAGGCCGCTTTCCGGTCGGCGTCGTTCATTTCATGCTGGATCGTTCCGACGGAAAGGCCGAGGAATCGATAGACGGGACCCATCCATTCGGTGTCTCTTTTGGCCAGGTAATCGTTGACCGTGACAATGTGGACACCCTTGCCCTCGAGAGCATTGAGGTAGGCGGGAAGCGTGGCGACGAGAGTTTTACCCTCGCCCGTTTTCATTTCGGCGATCTTGCCCTGATGGAGGACAACGCCGCCGATGAGCTGGACATCGAAGTGGCGCATCCGGATCGTCCGGCGCGCCGCTTCCCGGACGACGGCGAAGCTTTCGATGAGGATATCGTCGAGGGAAGCACCCTGGCGGAGCTTTTCCTTGAACTCGGCTGTTTTGGCCTGGAGCTCTGGGTCGGAGAGTTTTTGGATGCGGGGTTCGAGGTCGTTGATGGCCGCGACAAACGGCTGGAGCTTCTTCAGGTCACGCTCATTCTTGGTGCCGAAGATCTTGGTGAGCAGCCACTTAACCATTTATTATTTATTATCAGAATCCCCCCTCCCTGTCAAATTCTTGACGTCAGCCCCCAATTGCCGATCAAAGCACCCGACGGGTCCTGTCGTGGTTCACCCCCAGCCAGGCTCGGGGTTGGGATGGCGAAGCACGCTCGTTTCCCCAGCGAGGAAACTCGCTCCGACTCAGCCTTCGCTCTTCTCTCGCTTCGCTCGAGAAACCATGCCCGCTCAGGCTTCGACGGGCTTCCTCACCCAAACCCCTCGCCTGTTTCCGCCAATTCTCCAATGGGGATTAATGGGCCTTACAACCAGCATCGGGAAAGTGCGTGTGGAGGCTCGGGGTTGGGATTGCGAAGCCTGCTCGGGTC
>CAYUKK010000178.1:0-21380 GCA_964445305.1 uncultured Eubacteriales bacterium | reverse complement strand
AAAAGCGCGCCAGAGCACATGAGGCCGCAGGAGAAAGTCCGATGAACCTACTCGATTTTTTTCCTGAAGCGCTGAATGCTTAACCCCAGGATGGAAACGCCAAAAGCCAGGAGGATAGCCGCCTCCGGCCAAAGAGCCTCCAAACCAACTCCCTTGAGGAAGAGGCCTCGGATGATGACAAGATAATAGCGGAGCGGGATGAAAGCGGTTAAGTACTGAATCGGCCGCGGCATAGTTGATATAGGAAAGACAAATCCAGAGAGGATGAGCATGGGAATCATGAAAAAAACCGCCGTGAGCATCGCTTGCTGCTGGTTCCGGGAAACAGTCGAGATGAAGAGCCCGAGGCCCAATGTAGTGAGCATGAAAATGAGGCTGAGTCCAAAAAGAAGCAGGATATCCCCTTTAACCGGCACTTGAAACCAAAAAATAACGACGCTGAGAACGAGAATGATGTCGACAATGCCGATGAGAAAAAAAGGGAGGAGCTTGCCCAGGATGATATCGGCCGGCCGCACCGGAGTGACGATAAGCTGCTCGAGCGTTCCCATTTCCTTTTCTTTGACCAGGCCCAAGGACGTGAGCATCGTCGTCAAAACCATGAGGAGAAGGCCCAGAACACCCGGGACCATGAAGTTCCGGCTCTTCAATTCCGGGTTATACCAGACGCGGATTTCAGGCTCCACCCGACCCATTTTCCGTCGGTTCAGGAAGCGATCGAGCCTTGTCTGAAAAAAAGACCGAGCATAGGCTGAAGCGGCCATGGCCGCGTAGTTCATGGCCACGACGGCCACCTGACTTTCTGCCCCGTCAACGAGGAGTTGCACCTCGGCCGTTTCACCTCGAGCCATTTTTCTACCCATCCCTCGAGGCAATACAACGGCCAAACTGGCTTTTCCCCTTTCCAGATAAACATCCACTTCATTGAGGTTGCACGTTACCCCTTTCAGAGAGAAATGGCCAGAGTGGCTCAGGCAGGAAGCAAAATCCCGACTGGTGGGGGACTGGTCAAGGTCACAGATGAGGAGAGGAACGTTCTCGATATCCAGGTTGGCTGCATACCCGAGAAGAATGAGCTGAAGAACAGGGGCAACGAGCAGGATGGCCAGCATCCGACGGTCTCGCCGCAACTGGAGAAACTCTTTGCGAAAAAGATGGGGAACTCCTTTCATCAAGCTGTCCCCCTTCGAAGGGCTCTTCCCAACCGAACAGAGCTCAAGATGAGTGTCAGAGCGGCGAAAACCACAAGAAAGAGCATCTGGCTCCAGAATGCCTCAATCCCAACTCCTTTGAGCATGAGGCCCCGCAAGATGAAGAGAAAATGACGGGCGGGGATGAGGAAAGTCAAAGCCTGGATGATGGCCGGCATATTCCGGATGGGGAAGACAAAGCCAGACAGGACAAAGGTTGGAAGAAGGGTGGTGATGATGGCCAAGAGAAAGGCGACCTGTTGCGTGTGGGCGATGGTGGAAATGAAAAGCCCAAGCCCCAGCCCGCCGACGAGGAAAAAGACCATCCCCAGGAGGAGTAGAGCGTAGTTACCTTCGATGGAGACGCCAAAAAGGAATCGGCCGAGAAGGAGAACAAGGTGGGAGGAAACGAGGGAGATGAGCACGTAGGGGACGGTTTTACCCAGAATAAGTTCAGCCGGCTTCACGGGAGAGATCATGATTCGTTCCAGCGACCCCTTTTCTTTTTCCCTGACCACGGAGAAAGCCGTCGAGACGACGACGATGATCATCAGAATAAAGGCCATGAGACCAGGGATGAGAAAGCGGCTGCTCCGCAGCTCCGGGTTAAACCAGATGCGTGGCTGGGGGGCGATAGGAGGCCCCATGGATATTCTGCCCTGAGCAAGGACTGTCTTCGCCTTCTCAGCTGAATAGGCTTGCGTAATAGCGTTGATGTAGCCTATGACCGCAGCGGCCACGTGGACCTGTTCGCCGTTAACCAGGGCCTGGACACGGACGGTTTCACCTTGGGCCGCACGCTCAGCGAAGCGCGTCGGAACAACAAGGGCCACCTGGATCTTGCCTTCCCCCATCAGCCTGTCGATCTCGGCCAGGCTATCAACTTGATACTTCATGTCAAAGTACTCGGAGTGGAGGAAACGATGACAGAAGTCTCGGCTACCCTGGTTATTTTCCCAGTCCAGAATGGCCAGGGCCAGATGCTTGACGTCGAAATTGAGCGCATAACCGTACATGAGCAAGAGAAAAGCGGGGATCAGAAGGAGCATGCCGAGCGTGCGCCTGTCCCGACGGATCTGGCGGAATTCCTTTTTGATGATGGGCTTGATGTGCGCGAGCATGATTATCTATTTTCAGGATCTTCGATGAGGCGCAAAAAGACATCCTCCAGCCGAGGGCTGATGCGCTCCAGCCGTTGGAGTCGGATTCCCCTTTCCGTCAAGAGGTGAGTTATCTTTTTTTCCCCTTCCTTTTCATCGGCGACGTGGACATGAAGACGAAAACCGAAGAGGTTAGCACCGCGAACCCATTCCAGGTTCTCAAGGAGGGCCAAGGCAGCCGCCGCTTGGTCGCATTCTATCTCCAGAAGGGGGTGCTCAAGGACTCTTGATTTGAGCTCAAGAGGGGCGCCGCTAATGACCAGGCGGCCAGCGTGGAGGAGAAGAATCCGATGGCAGTATTCAGCTTCCTCAAGATAGTGGGTGGTCACAAGAACGGTCACTCCTCTATCTGATAGACTGCGGATGAGTTCCCAAAAATGACGGCGCATCTCGGGGTCGATGCCACCTGTCGGTTCATCGAGGAAAACAACTCGAGGCTCGTGAAGGAGGGCACATCCGAGAGCGAGTCGTTGTTTCCAGCCCGTCGGGAGGTCGCGGGTCAAATTTTTCTCTTTTCCCAGGAGGCCAGCCAGCTTGAGCGCCCAGCCGACCTTAGCCTTGAGTTCCTGCCGCGACAAACCATACATCCCGCCATAAAAACGAAGGTTTTCCTCGACGGTAAGGTCCTCATAGAGAGAAAACCTCTGGGACATGTAGCCAATTTTCTCCCTGATCCGCTCGGCTTCCCGGACGATATCGAAGCCAGCGACGCGGCCGCTCCCAGCGGTGGGAAGGAGCAGACCGCAGAGCATCCGAATGATGGTCGATTTGCCCGCGCCGTTGGCGCCGAGAAGCCCAAAAATCTCTCCCTCAGCGACACTAAAGGTCACATCGTCGACAGCCCGGAAATCCCCGAAGCTCTTGCTCAGGTTTTCTACCTCGATGGAATTCTTACCCATGAGGCTGGTTTTCCTTTTCTTGCCGAGTCAAGAAGATGAAAACGTTCTCAAGCGATGGGGCAATCACCCGCCACTGGACCACTTCTACTCCCTGGTCTTTAAGAAGATGGAGCACAGCGGGCAAATCGACATCGGGATGGCGGACGACGGCTACCAGTCGGTCGCCCAGAGCCTGGACTTCGAGGACAGTCTTTGTACTCCGGAGGAGTCCACAAGCCCGGCTGACACTTTCGCAGATGAGCTCGACAGCCGTAGCTGGGAATCGCTTCTTCATTTCCGCTGGCGAATCAACAGCCAGCAATTTCCCCTTATCCAGGAGCGCAACCCGAGAACTCCGCTCCGCCTCATCCAGGAAGGGAGTGGCCAAAACAACCGTCAACCCCTCCCGGAGGAGGTCGAACATCATTTTCCAGAACTCCTGGCGACTCAGAGGGTCGAGCCCCGTGGTCGGCTCGTCCAGAAGAAGAAGCTCCGGCGAATGAACGAGGGTTGCGGCCAAGGCCAGCTTTTGCTTCATCCCGCCAGAGAGGTTCTCAGCCAGACGACGCCGGAAGGGCACCAGCCGGGTGAAAGCCAGGAGCCTCTCGACACGGCTTTTGATGTCCTTGACATCGTGGACTTCCGCCACAAACTCAAGGTTCTCCTCGACGGTCAAGTCCCCGTAAAGCGTGAATCGCTGCGAGAGATAGCCGATGCGCCTCTTCACATGGTCAGCTTGACTGATGGAGTCGAATCCCAGAATTCTCACCTGGCCGCGGGTTGGCTTGAGAAGGCCGCAAAGGAGGCGCATGGTGGTTGTTTTCCCCGCTCCATCCGGACCGACCAGGCAGAATATTTCACCCCTGGCCACAGCGAAATTGAGGTCAGTCACAGCCCGAACGCCATCGTAAATCTTGGTTAGCCCCAGGGCTTCGGCGGCAAAAATAGACAAAGTTATCTCCTCAATTTGAGGCGGCGGAAGTGACTTCAAGAATGGCGTCAGCTGGAAGGCCGGGCTTGAGGATATGCTCGGGGTTGGAAACCTCTAATTTGACGCGGAAGACGAGCTTCGCTCTTTCTTCTCTGGTTTGAATATTCTTGGGTGTGAACTCGGCCTCGGGAGAGATGAAGACTAATTTTCCCTCAAAAAAGCGGCCCGGATGAGAATCCACCGTCACCTCGGCCCTCTGTCCGACCTGGACTTTCGCCACTTCTGTTGCTGTCAACCAAATCCAGACCTCGACTGTATCTAAATTAGAGAGGACGAAAAGAGGGGCTCCTGCCATGGCAAATTCGCCGGGCTCGATGTTTTTTTGGGACACGATACCGGAGATGGGAGCAGTCAAGGTGGCCTCAGCGATCGTTTTCTGAAGGAGGTCTCGAGTGGCCAGCGCCTGCTCGAGCCTCGCCCGCGCGGCTTCAATTTCCTCTTCTCTGGCCCCATGCTTTAGTTTCAAGAGCGCTTGCTCGGCGGCTTCAACTTGAGCTCGCGCCACAGTCAAACGGGTCTGAGCGTCGTCCCTCTGCTTGGCCGTGGCCCCTTCCTTCTCCGATAGGTTAAGCCAGCGTTTCCAGTCTTCTTCGGCCGAGCGCAAGTTTGCCTTAGCCTGGTCCAGAGTTGCTTCCGCCTGCCGTAAATCCTCGCTCCGGCTTCCCTTGAGGAGAAGGGCGAGCTGAGCTCTGGCCAGCTTAACCCCAGCTTCTGCCTGCCGGAGCTGAATCTCGAGGCTCGAGCTATCCAGGACAGCCAGCCTCTGACCCGGCTCGACCCTCTGGCCTTCCTCGACGAAGACTTCTTGGACCTCGCCGCTCCACTTCGACCCGACCGAAACCCTCACCGCCTCGATTGTCCCTGAGGCCCGAATAGCTTGCTTTCCCTTTTCCCTCGCACAGAAGGAAAGAGACAAGATGAGGAAAAGAAAACCCGCTGCCATCGGAGCGAGCACTCTCGATTGCCTTGGCTTTGTTTGCATGCTTAACAATGATACCGAATCTTCAGCGTCCTCTCCGAGCCAGGAGTCTCTCAACTTCCTCAATCTCCTTCGGCACGTCCTTTGTCAAAACCTCACAGCCATCCTTGGTGATGAGGACAGTATCTTCGATGCGAACGCCGATCTTCTTTTCCGGATAGTAAAGGCCAGGTTCAATGGCAAAGACCATCCCTTCCTGGAGGGGAACGCCTCGCGGACCCACGTCGTGGGTGGCCAGACCGACATAATGGCCGATTCCTCCCCGCTGGCCCCTCGTGTCCAGGCCTTTTTTCTTCATGACCTCGGCGACATGCTTCTGCACATCCGCTGCCGTCACTCCTGGCCGATAAGCCTCAATACAGGCCTTCTGGACTTCCAGAACAATCTCGTAAACCTGGCGCTGTTCAGGCGTGAATTTTCCGGAAACCGGCCAGGTTCGGCTGATGTCCATGCACAGATAGTCCAAATCAGCTCCGAAATCCATGAGGATGAGGTCTCCTTCTTCGACCCGTCGCGAATTTTTCTCATAGTGGAGAATGCACGTGTTAGGGCCTGAGCCGACAATGGGCGGATAGGCAGCTCCGCGAGCACCGTTCTTCAAGATGACCTGCATGGCTGAAGCCTCGACCTCGTACTCAAAGACACCGGGTCGGGAAGTCAGCATCGCCTGCTTGACAGCCTCGGCCGAGATACGGCCATTCCGTCTGAGGATTTCGATTTCGGCCGGGGTCTTGATGACCCGAAGCGCATCGATAAACGGCACCACATCCCTGAACGCGCAAACTGGATACCTTTGCCGGAGTTTTTCGAATCGGTAATGGTCGAGGGAAATCTGGTCATTGTAATGGAGCCGGCTCTTGCGGGCGACGAAAATCTCGCTTTCCCATCGAGCGCTATCGACAGTGTCACGGGGGGAGAGCCGGACGTACAAGACCTCGTTGAAGTGGAAGGCATTCCGGGCGATGAACTCATCAAAAAAAGTCACCTCATAGATTTCCTTAAACCCCAGCCTCTGGGCAGCCTTGGGGTCCTGAAGAAGGTTTGGCCCTTCCATCATCTCTTCGCGCTGTGTCTGGCGGGGCAAAAAAAGGAAGGATTCTCCCGTTCCGGGGGTCATGACAAGAACCGCTCCCGCATCTTCCACTCCCGTAAAATAATAGAAATCGTTATCTTGACGAAAATGGTGCCCGGGTGGCGCCAGGACTTCTCCAAAAAGAATAATCATCCCCTCCCCCACCTTGGCCATGAGAGTCTGTCTTCGCTGGACGAACTCTTCGCTCGGATAGCCTGTTCGCTGGCCAAAGGAGGGCAATACGAGGAAGAGGACTAGGCCAAAGGCAAGGAGCCAACGTCGACGGCACAGAGCGGATGGCTTGATCATGGTCTGCCTCCTTTTTCCGTTGAGGACGACTTATTTTTTCCAGCTGAATCTTTTTTCCTGTATTTTTCAAACCACTCGAGGAGGTAGAGTTGCTGAAGGAGACGGTGGGAAGGCCGACGCCAGCCATGGTACTCCTCGGGCATGCGAACAAGCAGGGTTTCTTTTTTGAGCATCTTGAGGGCCCGGTAGTATTCTTCGCTCTGGCTGATGGGAGTCCGCAGGTCGGCTTCGCCCGTCATGATCATGATGGGAGTGGTCACGTTCGCTACATAGTGAAGGGGCGAGCGGAGGGCATACTCGAGCGGGTCTTCCCAGGGATATTTCTTAAATTGCCTGTACCACATATGGCCATCGGTCGTCCCAACAAAAGAGTGCCAGTTGATGACGGGTCGCATGGACACAGCGGCGCGGAAGCGATCCGTGTGGCCGACAATCCAGGCTGTCAAAACTCCGCCCCCACTGCCGCCGCAAACGAATAGGTTATTCTCGTCGATAAAACCTTTAGCTATTGCCGCATCCACGCCCGCCATGAGGTCATCATAGTCTTTGCCTGGATATGCATACTGGATGCCATTGACGAAGTCCTGCCCGTAACCCGTGCTCCCTCGCGGGTTGGTGTAGAGGACAGCATAACCTTCGGCAGCAAAGTTCTGCCATTCCCAGTTGAACGCCACGTTGTACATCGCCCAGGGACCACCGTGGATCCAGAGAAGCAAGGGGTACTTCTTGGCCGGGTCGAAGAGGGCGGGCTTGATGAGCCAGCCCTGGATATCCCATCCATCCACGGATTTGAACCATAGCTCTTCGACTTCACCCAGCTTGATGTCAGCTAAAACATCCTGGTTGACGTCGACGAGTGTCCGCAGAGCCAGTGGCTTGGCCAGGTTAAAGGTCACGAGATGGCCAGGGCAGTGGTACGTGGACAGGATGGTTGCGGCTTGTCCGGTTCGCGATAAGCTGAGGCCGCCGAGGTAATGGACTCCACTCGTTACTTTCTTGATTTGGCCATCCAGGGAAACGAAATAAACGTTCGATTCTCCCTTCTCGGCCATCAAATAGAAAACGCCTGAGCTATCCGGAGCCCAGAGCAGGCTGGAGGGAGAACTGGGAAGGCTCCCAGCCAGCCGTTTCTTGTTTCCGCCAGCTTGGTCCATCAGGTAGATGTCCGAAAGATGGCTCGTGTAGTTCTTTTCGTCATAGCCTGTGTAAGCAATCCACTTGCCGTCGGGCGAGACACGGGGCGTCCGGTCCGGCCCTTTTCTATCGGTAAGGGCCCGAATTTCGAGCGTTTTGAGGTCAACGGCATAGATTTCCGAATCCCCCTCCTGATATTCCGCGTCAGGCTTGCGGATGGCCGAGAAATAAATCTTGTTGCCGTCAGAAGACCATTCAGGGTCGCTATGGGAATAATCGCCCGACGTTATCTGGCGCGGTGTCCCACCAACTTCAGCATCGAGGATGAAAACATGAGAATGCCCTTTGGGCAGGGGGCCCCGGCCGTCGCTTCGCCAGGAAAGGCGGTCGATGAGGATGGCTGGTTCAGCCCACTTTGCTCCTCTTGGCCGGCGGGGAAGCTTCACACTCAGGATGGGCTTTTCGTCCTGGATGAACATGGTGAAGGCTAATTTTTTCCCGTCCGGAGACCAGCTCAGCTCATTCGGCGTCGTCTCGACGTGAGTAAGCTGGGCGACTTCCCGGGTATCCAGCCAGAGGACGTGGATCTGGGAGGTCCCGTCCCGGTCAGAGAGAAAGGCCACCTTCTTCCCGTCCGGCGACCAGACAGGCGAGCTATCTCGCCAGTTCCCCGGCGTGAGTTCACGCAGCCGTTTTCCTTCCACGTCGACTATCCAGAGGTTACTGTTATAGCGGTCGTTCATTTTGTCCACCCACGTGCGCGCGAAGATGACCTGCTTGCCGTCTGGCGAAATATCAGGGTTACCCAGTGATTCCATCTCCATGAACGTCTCGATGTCGAGGAGCTTGGGACTCTTTCCTTCCTCTGCTTGACTCCATGTCCAGCCGAGGAGGACAAGCAAGATGGAGAAGATTAAAGATGATTTTTTGACCATGAGGCCTCCTTTCTCCAAGAAGCTCGGGGCCACTCCAGAGCTAAGGCGCGCCCCGCGCTTCCCCGTTCTTGATGCCGCTTCCGATAAAATCGTCAATGGCCTCGAGAAAAGTCCCTACTTCCTCAAGGCTATTGTAATGGGCAAAGCTGGCCCGACAAACACTCGGCCGTCGATAATGCCGGTAGAAAATTGCTGCATAGTGGTTTCCGTCAGCCACCTGGATGCCGTAACGCTCCCAAAAGAGCTTTTTCATCTCAGCCGGCTCCATGCCCTGAATATCAAGAGCAAAAGTCGGGTCGCGCTCGGAAACAAGGCTGGGTTCTTGAACGCCGTAAAGGTAAAACCAGTCCTGGTCAAGTTGGCCAAGCCGCTCTAAGATACGCCTGGAAATCTCCTCTTCATAGCTTCGAATATCTGACATCACCCGTTCGAAACGCTGGCGTCGGCTCATAGGCTCCCCGCAATCGGCGGGATGAAGCTCCTGGTCTAGCCATAAGAGGTACTGGAGCGCAGCGCCGAGGGAGGCCAAAGCGGCGTTGTTCAGCGTTCCTTGTTCGTACTTGTAAGGAAGCATATCCCTGTGTGTTTCGACGCGATAAGGCCTCATCCGAGCAAGGACTTCCTTCCTTCCCCAAAGAACACCCAGCATGGGTCCAAAAACCTTATAGCCGGAAAAGACGAGGAAATCGCAATCCAGTTTCCGGACATCGATGGGGCCATGAAGAGCATGGTGGACAGCGTCAACGCAAATTAGACAGGAGGGAGCTCGCGCCCTGATGGCTGGGACGAGCTGTTCCAGCGGGACCAGGGTTCCAATGCCGTTCGAAGCGAGAGTCAATGCAACAAGCGCTGTGTTCTCATCCACTAAGGAGAGAAGATGGTCAAGGTCCAGAAGGCCAGGCTCTTGGATTCGAGCCCGTCGCACCTCTGAGCGACGCCATTTGCCCCCGACGAATTCCCAGGGGGTGATGTTGGCCATGTGGTCGAGGTCGGTGACGATGACATTCCTCTGAGCCACAAACTGGCCACGAAGCGAAACAGCCAGGTTAAAGAGGGCCTGGGTGGAGGAGAAATGGAAGCTGATTTCCTCGGGTGACCGAGCGTTCACGAAGTCGGAGACGATCTCCCGGATGCGCCAGTGGAATTCTCGAGTCGTGATCTCAGCCGGGTGTATGTCGCCAGGAAGCGAGTTCAGCCAGGTTGAGGCCTCAGCCATGGCCCGAGCGGCCGTATCCACGGTCAGAGTGCCGGCCGCGCAATTAAGATGGATTCTGGGGTGACCATGGATGTCTCTTTCCGCCTGAGGGAAGCGGGCTCTTAGCCGGGAGTGGATAGCCAGAAAACGTCTCAACCTCTCATCTTCAGGCATGGAAATAAATCCTATAGCACAGGCAATGGGCCCTGTCAAAAACCCTCCTCGATCACCACGCGATGCCGTAATCCTCCCCATAATTGGATGAGCCGCCCCAGAAAGTGCCATGCTTTCCGTCGAAGAAAATAGCGTTGATGGGGCCAGAGGTATACTTTTTAACAGTGATTTTGTAACCCATGCGCCGCAGCTTCTCCCGGACCTCGGGCGGCGTTTTCTCGTTGACATCCAACTTCCCCGGCGCGTATTTGTGCTCGCCAAAAGAACTCCGCATCTGGTAGCTGGTGATGTTCGGAGCCTCGCAGGCCTGCTGGACGTTCATCCCGAATTCGACAACGTTAAGGAAAAACTGGAGCAGGTTTTGATCCTGGGTATCTCCCCCCTGGACGGCGAAAGAAAGAAAGGGCTTCCCATCTTTAAGAGCCAGGCCGGGGGTAAGGGTCGCCCGCGGACGCTTTCCCGGCGCGATGACGTTGAACGGGTTTTCCGCTTCATCGAGGACGAAGCTCTGCAGGCGCTGGCTCATCCCGATTCCCGTATGGCCAGCTAAACAGGCGGGAATCCAACCGCCGCTCGGCGTAACCGAAACAACCCAGCCAGCCGCGTCGGCAGCCTGGATGGAGGTCGTCCCGGAAAAGAAAGCGGATATGTCCTCACCTTCCTCACGTACCCCTGTCTCCAGCCATCTTTCAAGCAAGTGGAGATAGGGGTTTTTCTTGCCCTCAAAAGGATAAGGGTCGCCCGGCTTGACGGCTGGGTCGTTGGCCGTCCAGTTGAGGCTCTTCAATCGTGCCCGCGCATACTCCTTGGAAAGGAGGCCGCGCAGAGGTTCTTCTGGTGGAAAATAGGGGTCCCCGTAATAGAAATCCCGGTCAGAAAAAGCGAGGTTCATCACCTGGTAAAGAGCATGGATGTACTCGGCGCTATTGTAGCCCATGTTCTTCAAATCAAGGCTTTCCAGCATGTTGAGAGCCTGAAGCATGACCGGTCCCTGGACCCAGCAGCTGAGCTTGTAAACATCGATGCCCTTGTAGCTTGTCACGACCGGTTCTTCCAGGTATACTTTCCAGTTAGCAAGGTCTTCCCCAGTGATAAGGCCTCCCTGTTCCTGGCAGCCGCGAACGAACTCAGCTGCGATATCCCCCCTGTAAAAGCGGTCGTAAGCAGCGTAGATAGCGTCCCGACGGCTTTTTCCAGCCGCCAGGGCCTGAGCTTCGGCTTCGACCAATTTCTTGAGTGTTGTGGCCAGCTCTGGCTGGCGAAAGATTTCGCCCGGCTCAGGCGCTTCCCAGGCGCGGCCAAGATGGGGAAGAAGGGTTTTTCTCGAGTATGGCCACTCTTTAAGGCGGGCTTTCTCCTTCTCGATGCTCTCGGCTAACTGGTTTTCGATAGGATATCCTTCCTCAGCCATCCGGATGGCTGGAGATAAAACTTCAGCCAGTGACAGAGAGCCGAATTCAGCCAGCATGACCATCAGCCCTCCCGGCGTTCCGGGCGTCACAGCGGCCAGCGGTCCGTTCTCGGGCGGATACTTGAGCCCCTTAGCCCTAAAAAAGTCGACGGTGGCGCCGGTCGGAGCGACACCGAGAGCGTTGACGCCGATGACTTTCTTGGCCAGAGGGTGATAGATGAGGGCCTGCGTTTCTCCTCCCCAGCTCAAAACATCGTACATCGTGCACACGGCTCCCAGCATTGCACAAGCGGCGTCGACGGCATTCCCGCCCTTAAGAAAAGTCATCGCACCCACAGTCGCAGCCAGGGGCTTACCGGTGATGGCGACCCAGTGCTTGCCGTGGAGAACGGGTTTTTCGGTCCGCTCCATACTCTCTAAGCTTGCGAAGAGCAAAAAGAAAGCAATTCCCATGCATGGCAAAACCTTGAAGGCCATGAACAAGATAGGCCTGCTTATCATCTTTTTTTCCTCCTTCCCTATCGCTCAGTCGTGGTTCACCTGGGCATTCTTTGCTCAAGGCGGTCAAGAAACTCCACGGCGGCGCGAATATCTCTGGAGTTGATGATGAGGACAAGATAATTTTTCCTCACGCCACCAAAGATCGGCCTGCCTTGATGGTCGGTAACGCGGAAGGTAGCGCCCTCCTCAACCGCGTCCGTATAGCGGACATCTTGAAAAAAGGCTTTTCGTACTTCCGACGAGGCCTTGAGGCACGAATGCTCATCCGGGTATTCAAAAAGATATACCGATTCTCCGCTCAGATAGTCAGCCCTGGCGGCCCGGGAGGTCGAAAAAACATAACCCCGGAAAAAGGGATAACTATTGAGGAGACCAAGGGGACCTTTGAAGAATCTTAAAGACTGGGGGACGATTCCTTCCTCCGGATAAAGGTCGAGAAGGGTTGGCCTGGGCTGGCCACCTTCGATTTTTTCCGCCACCAGCTTTCCCAGCTCCAGAATAGCGGTCAAAGTCTTAGCCTCCGTGTCCAAGCCGGTGATGGTGATGAGAAAATGGCCCTTCCACACGTTGAGGTAGTAATCGGCCAGGTCAGCTTCATCGCCGAGGTCGACGGGCTTTCCCGAGGCACTCCTTTTGAAGGAAAAAATACCATAAGCGCTCTCTGGCGAGTCCATATCAAAAATCTCCAGGGAAAGGCGATGACCCTCGGCATCCTTATATTCCTGGGCAAGGACTCGGCGAAAGCCGTATTCAAGATAGATTTCGGCTCCGCCGTTGATGTAGGAGAAGAGCTCTGTGCCCTCAAAAACCTGCTCTCCACCCTCAGCTTGCCAGCCTTTGAACTCTTCAGGCGTGGGAAGAAGGAAGCGAAGGTCAGGCTTGTCGAAAAAGGAAAAATTTAGGGTCGCGCCGCTTCTCATAATCACCAGGATGGCCAGAAAGCAGCATCGGACTTTTTTTCGCCACTGGTCGTGTCTCACCATCGAGGAGCCGAGGTTTTTGGCCTTTGGCCTGTTTTCTCTGCCATTGGCTTTCTCTTCAAGGTCCTAAAAATATAGGAATGGCCCCCCAAAAGTCAAAAATTTGCCTTTCAGCGCAGCCATCCTTCATTCCGTGATGAGAATCGGTCCTACCACGGTCCGTCCACGTCCGTCCTTTCATCGTTCCTCTTCGTGGGGGAATCCTTGCCGCGGCAGGCGTTGCGAGAATTAGGCCATGTCACTCATTCTCAAGGAGGGCTTTATTATTATCTTGGAAAGAAAACGCTTCCCCTCCGCCTTCTCGATCTCATCTTCTCTTGAGCGTGGGGTTACTTTTTTCGGTAAGTGTGCTCAAGAAGGGCGAATTTATCCTCCGGGCTAATTTGGGTAAATTCGACTCCTAACTCAAAAAGCTCTTCCTCATAGATGCTCCTCGCCCAGCGGACAGTGCCGACGGCCTGGATGAGCTTGCGGCGCCTGGCTAGGCCGATCTCCAGCCTGAGCAGGGTGCCGACAGGAAGGTTGACGTTGGTCATAACCCGAACTCCTCCTGGCGAGATGTCTTTGGTCAGGGCGTTGAGGACTCTTTTCTGTTCAGGAAGGTCGTCGTTAGAAAGCAATTCGATAACGACCTTGTCTTCCTCTTTGATCCGGCTGTCCTTTCTCCTTTCCTTGGGCACCTTTTTCCCTTCCCGTTTCTTGCGCATGAGGACACATTCCTTAATAAATTAGTCGCCGTAACCTCTTGAGAGAAGAACTTTCTTCACCCATCCCCCTCTCTGTCCCCGACCCAGGCTAGACTATACCAAGAGAAAGAGCCGATTGCAACAGCTTTGGCTCAAGCCCAAGTATTCAGTGGAATTCCCTTCGTGGTCCTCTCCCCTTTTACCCCTGGCGCGCCTGAACGGGCCATCTTATTTCTTTATTAGCCAAAAGGAGAATTTGTTCAAACGCTCTGGTCTGCAGGGCTCTCCGACCGGGTTTAAAAATTGGCGACTTGGACAGCCTATTTAACCCGGATGACGCGCTCCAGGAATTCAGCTCCGTCGAGTGCCTTTTTTGCCCTTTCTGCTTCCTCACTCGTGGCCATCTCGACAAACCCGAATCCAGACCCTTCGATGAGCTCGACCCTTTTTACTTCTCCATAACGGGCAAAAAGGTCCTCAATTTGCTTCTTGCTGGCGCGCAAATAAAGGTTGCCAACATAAAGCTTGTTGCCGGTCATTTTCCCTCTCCCCTTAACCTGATGCTTTCTAGGTCACAGCGAAGGCAGCGTCGTGCTTCGCGGACAGCCATTTCCTGGCTGAACCCGAGTTCAACTTCTTTGAAGTTAGCCGCTCGCTCAGACACGGCAAGGGTGGGCATCTGAGGACGGGACATAGAAGAAAGCTCTTCCTCCCCTATTTCCACGGGCGGAACCTCGAACTTCGTCTCGGCGAGTGGATACTCTTTTCGAAGCGGCAGGCCGCGCAGATAACGATGGATGGATTCAGCGGCTATTTTCCCTGCTCTCATGGCCTCGAGGACAGTCGCTGGCCCCGAAGTGACATCTCCCCCGGCAAAAATCCCCTGCTGGCTTGTGGCCAGGGTTTCAGGGTCAACATCAAGAGTCTTTTTCTTAGATATTTTCAACCCCGAAGTGCCGTCGAGGAAAGTAAGGTCAGGAACCTGCCCAATGGCCGGAATGAGGGTATCACAGGGAAACTCCAGCCGACCCCCCTCCAGGGGAACCGGCCGCGGACGCCCGGATTCATCAAACCCTTTGAGAACCATAGGCTGGCATATGAGTTTGACCAGCTTGCCGTTTTCAGAAATGGCTTCAACGGGCAAGGTCAAATATTCAATTTTGATTCCTTCGGCCAGAGCTTGCTCGATTTCTTCCGGGATGGCGGGCATCTCATTCCTCGTCCTCCGGTAAAGGATTGTTACATCAGCTCCTAACCGCCAGGCCGTTCGTGCTGCGTCGATGGCTGTGTTGCCGCCGCCGACAACCGCCACCCGACGACCGAGATGGACTTTTCTTCCCATGTTGAAAGCCTTCAGAAAATCGATCGGGTCAAGGATGCCCTCGACGTTCTCGCCAGGGATACCGAGCTTCAGGTTTTTGGGCGCACCGGTAGCGATGAAAATAGCTTTGAAACCCCTGACTTTGATATCCTCCAGGCTCAAATCAGGGCCAACCCGGGTATTGAGAACAATTTTTACCCCAAGGGCCTGGATGCCCCGGATTTCCTCCTCGAGAATGTCCTTGGGTAATCGATAAGATGGAATTCCCCAGGCGAGCATTCCGCCGGCCACTTTTTCTGCCTCAAAGATGGTGACATCATAACCAGCTTTAGCCAGTTCCCAGGCTGCCATCAAGCCTGCCGGACCAGAGCCGATGATGGCCACCTTTTCGTATTTTTTCTCAACGGGTCGGAGAGCGGGACGTCCCCCGTTCATCCTTCCGTAATCAGTGACGAACCTTTTGAGCGCCCGAATGGCAATGGGCTCGTCTGTATCTCCGGCCCGACAGGCATTTTCGCATGGGTGATGGCAGACGCGGCTGCACACACTGGGCAGGGGGTTGGACATCCGGTTGACTTCGAGAGCTTCCTTGAATTTCCCCCGGGCAATGAAGGCGACAAAAGAGCTGGCTTCGGTGTCAATCGGGCAGGCGTTGTGGCAAGGAGATGTGACAAGATGACTGCATACCCCTGCCGGGCACTTCTTGTACTTGATATGCGACTCATACTCAGACCGGAAATAGCGGAGGGTAGTTATGACTGGATTGGGCGCTGTCTTACCCAGCCCGCACAAGGAAGTATCCTTGACAACGCCGGCCAAGTCTTCGAGAAAGGAAAGGTCCATCAGCTCCCCTTTCCCTTCTTTAATGCGAGTGAGGATTTCGAGCATCCTCGGTATCCCCTCCCGGCAGGGAGAACACTTGCCGCAAGACTCATCTTTAATGAAGCTCAAGAAGAAATGGGCTAGGTCAACCATGCACGTTTTCTCGTCCATGACGACCATCCCGCCCGAACCCATCATCGCTCCCGCTTGGGTTAGCTTTTCATAATCAACGGGCAGGTTGAGGAGCTCAGCGGGGATGCAGCCTCCGGATGGACCGCCTATCTGGACGGCCTTGAACTTGCGGTCGTTGACAATTCCGCCGCAGATGTCAAAGATGATCTCTCCCAGGCTAAGCCCCATGGGCACCTCAACAAGCCCGGTTGTTTTTACCTTTCCGACGACGGAAAAAACTTTCGTGCCCTTGCTCAATTCCGTGCCAATCGAAGCATACCACTTGCTTCCTCGGTTGATGATGATCGGCACATTTGCCCATGTTTCGACATTATTGATGTTCGTCGGTTTGCCCCACAGGCCGCATTGGGCAGGATAAGGTGGCCTCGGCCTTGGCTCAGCCAGGCGACCTTCAATCGAGGCGATAAGGGAGGTCTCTTCTCCGCAGACAAACGCACCGGCGCCTCGAACAACCCGAACATCGAAATCGAACCCTGTCCCCAAGATATCTTTCCCGAGGAGACCATATTCCCTTGCCTGGTCGATGGCGATGTTTATCCTTTTGTAAGCCAGCGGATATTCATTCCGGATGTACACAAACCCCTGGTGCGCGCCGATGGCTCTGGCCCCGATGGTCATCCCTTCCAGCACAGAATGGGGATCTCCTTCGACGATGCTCCGGTCCATGTAGGCGCCCGGGTCTCCCTCATCGCCATTGCAGACGATGTACTTGGGCTCACCCTCAGCCTGACGCACGTATTCCCATTTCAAGCCTGTGGGAAAACCGGCTCCGCCTCGGCCCCGCAACCCGGAGGCTTTTATTTCCTGGATGATTTCCTCTGGTGTCATCTCTGTCAGCGCTTTGGCCAGAGCCTTGTAGCCGTCTCGGGCGATGTAATCCTCGATATTTTCTGGGTCAATGAGTCCCCTGTTTCTCAAAGCAATCAGGATTTGCTTCTTGAAAAACCCGACATCGCTTAACCTGGTGATGCCAGTCCCGTCGGCCGGCGGTCGATAGACAAGACGCTTCACCGGCCTCCCTTTAAGAAAATGCTCCTCCACCAGGAAAGGAATGTCCTTGGAAGTTAACTTAGCGTAGAAAATATCATCTGGTTTGACCACGATAAGAGGGCAGGCTTCACAAAGTCCCAGACAACCCGTCGTCACAACCTGAATTTCATCCTGGAGGTGGTGTTTAAGCAGCTCTTTCTCGAGCAACTCCTTGAGCTCGTAAGAATGCTCTGAGACACACGATGTTCCCCCACAAACCATTAAGTTTAGCCTGTAAGCATGCTCACGCATTTCTCCCTCCTTTAGGTTACATCGTCCGTTCGCTCCCAGCCCCCAGTGCGTACTCCAGAACTGGCATACCATCGACGATATGCTTCTGGAAAAGCTCCCGGGCTTTGGCTGGCGTCAAATCGATGTACTTGATTGGCGTCTTGCCCGCGAATTCGACGGTGGCCATGGGCTCGTGGCTGCACATTCCGGCACAACCGGAGGTAGTCAACAAAACATCGCCTATTTTCCGGCTCTCGATTTCTTTCAAGAAAACATCCATGATTTCTCGCGCTCCGGCAGCGATGCCGCAAGTGCCCATGTGCACCGTCACCTTCACCCGATAGGGGCCTCCTTCCCTGAGCATGGTCCGCAACCTAGCTTTTTCCCTGATTTCTTTTAATTCATCGACTGTAAGCTTGGGCATAATTACCCTCCTTCAATTAGCTTAAGACCATAAAAATTAGCATCATAAATAAAAATAATGATTTTTTATTACTTGTCAAGTAATTTTTTTGTTTTTTTCAAAAAAACCGATCGGAGAGATGGTAGAGCTTTGGAATCCCAACCTTGAGCCTGGCCGGGGTTTAACGACGATAGAACAGGTACTTGGCTTCCGTTCCATCGCTTCGGTTAAAAAATAATTGCCTTAAAAAATTATTTATGGTAATAATTTTATATGCCTTTTAGCCTTAAAGACCTTGGCAACAACATCCGCCGAATCCGGGAGTCCAGGCAAAGCCAGCTCAAGCCCGGCAAGCCTATGCTTCAGTACGAGCTAGCCCGAAGGGCGCGGATCCCCGCCTCTTCCTTGAGCAACATAGAAAAAGGCAAATACAGAAATCCAACCTGGCGCACTCTCTCCCGAATCGCCGATGGTCTCAACTGCGAGGTCGCCGATTTCTTTCATCGGAACGAAAGGAAGATCTCGGCTTCAGAGGTGGCTCTCAAGGAGATGATCGACCTTATCGTTAAAGAAAAGCTCGAAGTTTTGCTTAAAGAGAAAGCAGAAAAATAGGCCTTGGCGACTTTCTCAGGCTTCCTTTTTTCGAAAGCTGATCTTAAATCTTGTCCCGCTTCGCCTGGATAATCGGATTTCGCCGTCGAGTTGAGAAACGAGGTTGGTGAAGACCTCAAACCCGAGCGTCCGGGCCGACCGAAAGTCCACATCCTTCGGCAGTCCAACCCCATCATCTGCTACCATCAGGATGAATTTGTTTTCATTTTCCTGATGAAAATCAATCGTGACGTGGCCCTTTCTTTCTCCGGGAAAAGCGTATTTCAAACTGTTGGAGACGAGCTCACTGGTGATCAGGCCGCAGATAGTGGCGGTTTCAACATCCAGGAAAACAGGGTCAATGTTGATGGTCAGCTGAACCTTGTCTGGGTCGGCTTGGAAGACCTCAAAAAGGCGACGCGATAGGTTCCTTATGTAAGTGGCAAAATCGATGCGGGCCAGGGCTTTGCTACCCCTCAATTTTTCGTGCATGAGAGCGATCGATTTCAGCCTATCCCGCCCTTCCCTGAGCATGGACAGGGCCTCCTTACCTTTTAGGTAATCAAACTGCAGATCCATCAAGCTATAAATGGCTTGAAGGTTGTTTCTGATCTGCTGGCGAACTTCCTCCAGCAAGCGATCTTTCTCCTTCAGCGAAGCTCTCATGCCGTCCTCATCCCGTTTTCTCTCCGTGATGTCCCGGGCCAGGCAGATGAAGATGATTTTTCCCTTCAGATTCCAGGGGGCCACGCATAATTCCAGGGGAAACTTGCTCCAGTCTTTCCGCAGCCCGACAACCTCCTGCCATCTCCCCACCATTTCCGATTTTCCCGTGGCCAGAATCCTCTCTATCTCTCTGTGAAAGGAGGGTCGGGCACTCTCGGCGAGGAAGAAGGTGAGGGGCTGGCCAATGGCCTCGGAAGGCCGATGACCGAAAATATCTTCTGCGCCCCGGTTCCAAAAGAATATTTTACCCTCACAATCACCCAAGATGATGGCCTCACCCAGGTTGATGGCCAACTGCTTCCACTGTTCTTCCGAATCATGTAACCTCTGCGCTATCTGTTTGTTGTAAAGAGCAACTTCGATGGCTGCCTTAAGAGCGCTGTCCTGAAACGGTTTGAGGATATAGCCGAGGGGCTCGGCGCTCTTTGCCCGCGCCACGTACCGATCATCTCCGTAAGCCGTGAGGAAGACGCACGGAATGCCCCATTTTTCTTTAATCACTCGGGCTGCCTCTATGCCGTCCAACTTGCCTGCCATGACGATATCCATCAGGACAAGGTCGGGTCTCAATCTTTCCGCTTTCTCCACGGCTTCCTCTCCCGAGGAGGCCCGGCCGACAACGGAATATCCCATGAGGCCGAGCTTTTCCTCAAGATGAGTTGTAATCGTCGCTTCATCGTCAACAACGAGAATTCTATCCATCTTTGCCCTCCTCCTTGCTGAGGTTGAATTCAATCAAGAGCTCCGTACCCGTCGCCTGATTGACCCGAAGGCTTCCCTTAAGCTGGTCCTTGACCAAGTTCCTGATGAGCTTGAGGCCCAGGGTCTGGGCGCGGTAGATGTCCAACCCCTCTGGGAAGCCGACTCCATAATCTTTCACTGACAGGCGGACAGTGTTTTCGTTGGTTTTCTTTAACTCAATTTCCACGACTCCCTTCTGGTCTTTCCTGTAGGCGTGCTTAAAGGCGTTGGAAATGGCCTCGTTGAGAATGATGGCCAGGGGAATGGCTTGGGTAACCGATAAGCATACGTCCACATCCCTGATCACGGGAACAACGTGTTTCCCTTTCTCCGAGTACACCTGGGAAAGATAACTCACCAAGTCCTGGAGGTAATCCTTCATGATGATTTGGGAGAAACTGCCGCTTTGGTAGATATGGGTATGGATGAGAGCCATCGTCTGGATTTTGGCCCGCGCGTCCTGACAGAGGTCGATGAGCTTGGGGTCGGCGGTCCTCATCAGCCGCATGTCCAGCATCGAGGAAATGACCTGCAGGTTGTTTTTCACGCGGTGGTGGATTTCTCGCAACAAAGCCTCTTTCTCCAGGAGCGAAGCCCGGAGCTCTTCCTCGGTTTTTTTGCGATCGGTGATGTCCCTGGCAATACCCTGAATCGCCAGAAATTTTCCCTCCCGAAGGATGACCGAGGCCTCTGTTTCCACCCAGACGAAACTGCCGTCCTTTCGACGGAGCATGAATTCGGCTGGCTGTTTCTGGGAACCCGTTCTGATGATCTCGTCAAGGACACGGAAGGCCTTGGGCAGTTGTGTCTGGTCGAGCAGGGAAGCAAACGTCAACGACGTGATCTCCTCTTTGGCGTAACCCAACAAGTTCAACGCCGATTGATTGGCATCCAGGAATCTTCCTCTAAGGTCGTGAATGTAAATGCAAAGGAGAGACCGGTCGAAAAGAGCCTTGTAGCGTTCCTCGCTTTCGCGAAGAGCCTCTTCGGCCTGTTTTCGGTCGGTTATATCTCGGCTGACCTCAACGACACCGAGGATTGTCTTGTTTTCGTCCTTAACGGGTAGGCTTCTCACCAAGAGAGTCTTTCCCTCTGGTGTGATCACTTCACCTTCAAGGGATTCGCCCGTTTGCCATGACCGTTCGACGGGACAACCTGGGCAGATATCGTCACGGCCAAGCCAGACTTCATAGCACCGCCGACCGCTCGCCTCTCGGCTCGTTAGGCCCCGGGACTCCAGAGCGGCTTTGTTTGCCCAGAGGATGCGATGATGTCTATCCAGGTAGCAGACAACCTCGGGAATGGACTGGAGAATGAGCTCCTTCTCGTCTACGGGAAAAAAACTAGGCCTCCCCTTCTCAACTATCAGGCCATGTCCTGACTGTCGCCCGCCTCTGGCCACTGAAACAATACTCCTTTGGCCCTTCTATGACCGAGGACAAGAACTGTCGCCAGGAAAAACGATTCCTGATGCGTCGACTTCATCCCCCGCGTTGGCAACTGCCTGGAGAATAATATCGCGTCCTCATTTTTCCCTGAACTTCTTATAGCACAGGCAAAAACGAACTGTCAATCGGCGCTCCTACCTTCAGGACTTACCCCAAAAATTTTAGACATCAAAGAGGAATCGCTGAACGAACTGATGTTTTGGGGGTGGGTGAGCTAATTTGAGTCCCTTGGATTGACTGAAGAGAAAGTGCTTAATCCCATCAGCCAGGGCATAGAGCCG
>CAYUKK010000177.1:0-2824 GCA_964445305.1 uncultured Eubacteriales bacterium | reverse complement strand
CAACCTTGGCTTTGCCGTCGAAAAATACCTGGGTCCGGGCGAGATCATCTTCTTTAACGCCGAAGGCTTTGAGGAGCGAAAACCAGCCCAGGCGCAGATGCAAATCTGTGGTTTTCTCTGGGTGTATTACGGGTATCCAGCCTCGAGCTATGAGGGCATCAACGTGGAAAGGGTGCGGAATCGATGTGGCGCTTTCCTGGCTCGCCGGTATCCTGTCGACATCGATTTTGTCGCTGGCATCCCCGATTCGGGAATCGGTCACGGCCTTGGCTATGCAGCCGAGGCAGGCGTGCCCTTCAGGAGACCCTTTGTCAAGTATACGCCGACCTGGGCGCGGAGTTTCATGCCTCAGAATCAAGCTGTTCGCGACCTCATCGCCAGGATGAAGCTCATTCCCATCCGCGAGCTCATCGAAGGGAAACGATTTCTTTTTTGCGAGGATTCCATCGTTCGAGGTACCCAGCTTAAGGAAACAATCCGGAGGCTTTATGAAGTCGGCGCCAGCGAGGTCCACATGCGGCCAGCTTGCCCGCCCCTGGTCTATGCCTGCAAGTTCCTTCTTTTTTCGACGTCCAAGTCGGAGCTGGATTTGGCCGCCAGGCGAGCCATCCGTGAGCTGGGCATGGAGAGTGTAGCCGACCTTTCACCTTTCACTCGACCTGAAACCGAGGAATACCGGGCCATGGAGGAGAGCATTCGGCGCCGACTCAACCTGACGACGCTCAAGTACCAGCGGCTTGAAGACCTCGTTCAAGCCATCGGCTTGCCCAAGGAAAAGATTTGCACCTACTGCTGGGATGGTGCGGAAATGCCGCCGCCGAAGGCGAAGGCCTGAGTCCATTCAAGTAATTCGAGTAGGTTATGGCCACATACAGCATCTCGAAGATATCCACTTTCGAGACCTGTCCCCGCCAGTACCAATTTGCCTATGTGGACAATGTCAAGGTCGAAGTTGAGGAGACCATCGAAACCTTCCTCGGCGCCATAGTCCACGAAGCTCTGGAAAAACTCTACCGGGATAAGATGCACGAAAAGCTTCTTTCCCTCGAAGAGCTCATCGAGGATTACCGGCAGAGATGGGCCCAAAAATGGCCGGGGGAAGTGATTTTGGTCAAGAAAGATTATGCTCCCGAGAACTACCTCATGATGGGCGAACGCTATCTTCGGGATTATTATCGGCGCCATCATCCCTTCGAACGCGGCCGCGTGCTCGGCCTGGAGACAAAAGAACTCCTCCCCTTGGACGAAAAGGGGGACTATCTTCTCCACGTCCGTATCGACAGGCTCGTCGACATGGGCGATGGCATCTATGAAATCCATGATTATAAAACCAGCTCGGTGCTGCCATCGGAGGAGGAGCTTCAGGGAGATAGACAGCTGGCCGCCTATGCCCTTTGGGTCAAACAGCGATTCAGGGATTTCCAGAAGGCCCGCCTGGTTTGGCATTTCCTGGCATTTGATAAGGAAATGGACCTCTGGAGAACAGGCGAGGAGCTCGAAACCGCTCGCCGGGAAATCTTGGCTCGCATCCAGGAGATCGAGGCGGCACGCGAGTTTCCGGCTGTCGTCTCCCGGCTGTGCGATTGGTGTATCTATCGGTCTATGTGTCCGATGTGGAAGCACGGCGCCGAGCTCGAAGCCAAAACGGAAAACGAATACCTTGACGACCCCGGGGTGAAGCTGGTTGATGAGTACGTTCGCCTCCAATCTGAGCTGAACAGTTTTACTCGGGAGACCAACGAGAAATTAGAAAAAATCAAGGCAGCCCTGGTCAGGTTCTGTCAAAGGGAGGGCGTCTCCGTTATCTTCGGCACAGCCAACAAGATTACCGTCAAAGAGCATGTCTCTTTTCAAATTCCGGCTAAGAGCTCGGCGGAGAGGAAACGGTTGATGGATATTCTCCGCCAGTCTGGCCAATGGGAAGAGGTGGCGGATGTCGACGTTTTTGCCCTGGCCAGAGCGATAAGAAACAGGGAATGGGATGAATCGCTGATCAAGGCCCTTGAGGAATTCGTGAAAATGGAGAAAGGCTATCGATTCATCCTTTCTAAGAAATGAGGCGAGCGAGAGGGTTAATTTTCTTGAAATGGTTTAAGCTGGCCTTCCTTGTTTTAGGTTTGTGGGTGTTCTTAAGCGCGTGTAGCCGCCCCCCGACAGTAGAAGAGCAGCTCCTCGGAAAAATCGACACTCTCTGTAAATTAGCTGAAGCTAAGGACCTGGATGCGATGATGGCCCACTTTGCCGAAGACTTCGTCGACTTCCAGGGAGAACGAAGAGCGGGCTCCGATCGCTGCTGAGTGGCTATCTGGCCGATCGGAGGGGCATCGTCGTCCATCGGCTGAGCGCTCATCTGGTGACGCTTGAGGCCACCCGGGCCGTGGCGGAGATTGAGGTGGCTCTGTCCTCGGGTCAAGCCGAAGCTCTCCGTCGGCTCATCAAAATTGCCCCTGACATCTACCGCATCGAAATCCATTTTGTCCGAGAAGCTCAAGGATGGCTGATTGCGCACGCCGGCTGGACATCGCTCGAACTTTCTGACCTTTTGCCCGAATCTTTGGCCATCCTGAGAAAGATATTCCCCGGACTTTAACTCCTTAAAGACCACCACTCAAGAAAGGTCTCAGGTGAAAGATTTCAGCTTTGAACCAAGCTCGGCCATTTGGAGCTTGCGGAGAGCCTTGGATTCGATCTGACGGATCCTCTCCCTGGTGACGCGAAGTTTTTTGCCCACCTCTTCGAGGGTTAACCCTCCTTCCTGGCTGAGGCCGAACCTGAGCTTGATGACTTCTGCCTCCTTGTCGGTGAGGTGGCGCAGGGCCGCCTC
>CAYUKK010000176.1:0-10854 GCA_964445305.1 uncultured Eubacteriales bacterium | reverse complement strand
ATTCTCCTCCTCATCTATGCTCTCCTGACGATATTTCTTTTCCTCTTGCTCCTCCTCTTCTGGCCGTTCGGCGTTCGCGACCCTCTCCTCCGGATTGCCAAGTGGGCGATGAGCCTCGGTTGCCGTATTCTCGGGCTCAAGGTCGAGGTCTCTGGCCGGGAGCGATTGGATCGCCGAGCTCCTTATGTCTTCATGGCCAACCATTTGAGCTTCCTCGACGGACCCCTGCTCTTCTGGCTCATCCCCCGACCCATCCGGGTCATCCTCAAAAAAGAAGTGTTCCGGATTCCGATCATCGGCGTGGGCATGAAATACGTCGGCTTCATTCCTGTCGACAGGAAGAAGATGTGGGGGGGCAAGCGGAGTATTGACAAAGCCATCCAGCTCATGCGCCGCCGCCGCTATTCCTTCCTTATTTTTCCCGAGGGAACGAGGAGCCGGGATGGCCGCCTCCAGGCTTTCAAGCGCGGCGGCTTTTTTCTCGCTCTGGAAAGCCGGACGCCGATTGTGCCCGTCACCATCAGGGGAACGTATGAACTCATGCCGCGGGGAAGGTTTTCAACACGACGGGGGCTCATCCATGTGCTTTTCCATCCGCCCATTCCGGTCGAGGGATATGACCAGAGCAACATGTCGGTGTTGATCGAAAGAGTCAAGGCCGCTATTGAATCAGGACTTCGCAATTGACCGAAGGAAGCACTCGCCGGGACGGCCTTAAAGCCGAATCCATTTTGACGGTGAAAGCTCAGAGTCCTGAAATTTGCCTCTTGAAGGAGGAATGCCACGAAGAAAAAAGGACATAGCTTTTCTTCATGGAAGTACTCCCGTGGAGATAGCGAGAGGAAATAATGATCCGGGATGTGTGGGAATAGGTTATAATGGTCAAAGGAAATAAGCGAGACCTAAGGAGCAGGCGATGAAATATGGATACATTCAGGTTGATATTCATGCTATCCTCAAGAATTTTTTCGAGCAGAAGAGTGACCTCTTTGAGGTCATGATCGAGGCCGTCGCCAGGGCCCTTGGGGAGGGCCGGAAAATCCTCGTTTTCGGCAACGGCGGGAGCGCGGCTGAGGCCCAGCACTTTGCCGCGGAACTCGTCAACAAATTCCTCCGCATAAGACAACCCATGCGGGCGATCGCCCTGACGACTGATACGTCGACTCTTACCTCTGTGGCCAATGATTCGTCTTATGATTACGTTTTCAGCCGGCAGATTGAGGCGCTCGGCGACAAAGGGGATATTGCTCTCGCTCTTTCGACAAGCGGGACCTCAGTCAACATCGTCGAGGGCCTCAAAGCGGCCCGCCAGAAAGGGATGCTGACGGTGGCCATGACCGGCCAGGGCGGTGGTAGGCTCGCCTCCCTATCCGATTATCTTCTCGATGTTCCCTCGACTTCCACACCTCGCGTCCAGGAGGTCCATCTTCTCCTCCTTCACCTTCTGGCTGAAGCCCTCGAGAACCGCCTCTTTTCGGATAAATCTAATTAGGACTATTTTGAAAGAATGGCTATGTGAAAATCTTGTTTTCCTGGATCTGTTAAGGAGAGGGCTGAAGGGAGGAGAAGTATTTTTCTGGAAAAATAGTCAAGGGAGAGAGGTATATTTTGTGGTCAGAAAAGATTTTGAAGTTCGTAATTTGATCCAGGTCTGCTATGACCTCGATGAAGGGGTAGAAAAAAGAGAGATCGGGTCGCTGCCGCTGGCAAGACGAGGCTCAGCCTATTCGCCCGCGGTCAGTTGCTTTATTGTCTCGGCGCCGGCCACGCCGCTGTTGAACAGATAGCAGGGGACGATATCCAGCAATCGGCTGAAGAACGCTTTCTGGAGCTCCAGCCGTTCCTCCGTCGTCACCAAAAGGTGGGGGTTGTAGTAAGGCTGTGGTTTGGCCGGAGAGAGGGCTTTCTTCAAACCTAACGCTTCGCCCGATTCAAGGATGCGCAGCGCTTCCTCCTTCTCCAGGCGGACAGCAGCCGGCGATGACGGGTCATAGCGGAGAAAGAATATCCAGCTCAGGGTCGTCCGTCTGGCGTGGGCACTTTTGCCCCCAATCCAGTTGGGGTCGAGCATGGCATGCGCTTCTTTGGAGGCCTTGTAGCAGAAGGGAGACCCCCGGTCGAGGCGGCAATCTTCGCCCCTGAGGCAAGCCTCATCCTGGCATCCGTCCTTGTGGATGACAACGTTTTCGCACTTGCTCGCGTCAAAAAGAGGCGCCAGGCGCGAGAAGTTCTCGACCGTATTCGTCGGCATATAAAGCTTTCTCTCGACGCATTCCGCTTGCGCCTTTCCGCCCGCGGCCCGGACAAGAATGATTTCGTTAGCCTGGATTTTGAACCGCTTATCCTCGAGGAGCTCGAAGAAGAGCTCGGTCTTCCGCGTTCCAGGCGGTCCGACGAGGATAAGGCCTCGGCCGTTGTCCTCGACAGCGGCGGCCATGCCGCGGATAGCGCAGGCGCCGTAGAGCCTTTCCGTGACATCCATGACCAGACCAAGGGCGAGGCTCCGCAACGGGCCGTAGTTATCCGTGTTGACGAGGACCCCTGTCTTTGTCTCGGAGTTGTAAAAAGCTCTCGGCTCCCGACCGGCGACTCCATCCACAGCATAAATGATGCCGTGGGGCTCGATATCCGCTTCGAGCTGGGCCGGAAACCAGTTCTCGACCCAGAAATCATAGAGGTGCGCAACATTCGTTCGAAGCTGGACGACGATTCCCGCGATGTTGGCGTTCCATTCGTAGTAGTTCTCGACGGGAAGATGTCCCTCCATCTCGGCGACGAGAGCATCGCGCATCTTGGTCGGCAGGGATGCGTCAACGGGCACAGCTCTCTTCACTCGAGTGATGGTGTTGTTGAGGGCGACCCGCTTGATTTTCTTCGGCGTCTTGAGCTTGGAGACGGCCTCGATAATCCGGTCCATCCCTTTCTCCAGGTTCTCCATCGATGTGGCGTAGGAAAGACGGATGTAATTATCCGCGCCAAAAGAATCGCCCGGGACGATGGCCACTTTCGCTTCCTTGAGCAGGTAGTAGGCCAGGCCGTAGGAATTCCGGATGAGAACACCGCCCGCCTCTTTTTCATAATAAGCCGAGAAATTGGGGAAGAGGTAGAAAGCGCCCCGGGGCTTGAAACAGGAGATATTGGGGATGGCGTTGAGCCGCATCAGGCAGTAGTTGCGCCGGCGCTGGAATTCAGCGGCCATGCGGGCGACCTCATGCTGCGGCCCGGTCAGAGCTTCCAGGCTGGCTTGCTGGGAGATGGAGCAAGGGTTGGAGGTTGAATGGCTCTGGATTTTAGCCATGGCGTTGATGATTTCGGCCGGCCCCAGAGCAAACCCTATCCGCCAGCCGGTCATGGAGTAGGACTTGGAGACGCCGCTGATAAGGATGGTCTTGGCTTTGATGTCCTCGCCGAGGGAGGGGAAGCTCACAAACTCGAAGCCATCGAAAATGAGCTTGGCGTAGATTTCATCGGCGATAACATAAAGGTCCTCGCCGCGAATGACATCAACCAAAGCTTCGAGCTGAGCCCTGGAATAGGCAGCGCCGGTTGGGTTGGAGGGATTGTTGAGGATGAGGGCTTTGGTCGCCGGGGAAATGGCCGCCTTGAGCTCCTCGGGCGTAAGAAGAAAGCCATTTTCCTCCTTGGTCGGGATGATAACGGGCTTGCCTTTGGCCAGCACGACTGCCTGAGGGTAAGTCACCCAGTAGGGGGCGGGGATGATAACTTCCTCCCCGTCATTAACCAGGGCCTGGATGAGGAGGAAGAGCGAGCTTTTAGCGCCCGTCGAGACGATGACCTCGTTCATCTCATAGGCGAGGCCATAATCCTCCTTCATCCTGGCGATGATGGCTTTCTTGAGCGCCGGGATACCTTCGTTTTCCGTATACTTGGTGAAATTCTGCTGGATGGCCCGAATCCCGGCCGCCTTTGCATTCTCGGGCGTGGGGAAATCCGGTTCGCCGACGCTCAAATCGATGATGTCAATCCCCTCGGCCTTCATGGCCTTGGCCTTGGCCGTAATCTTGAGGGTGGGGGATGTGCCGATTTGGTTCGCTTTCTCTGAAATCATGGCGTGCCTCTCCTTGGGCCTTCCGGGAGGCTATTTCTCTTCTTTTTCTTCCGGCGTCAGCTTTTCCTTCAGGTATTTCTTGAGGTCAACTCCGGTCAAGGACTTGACGACCTCGGGCATCTGGGAAAGGATTTCAGCCACCTGGGCCGTGATCTTGGTCGTGCCGAGACTCTTGTCGCCGCCACCGACGACGACGATTTTATCCACTTTGGAGAGCGGCTCGGAGACGGCTTTGGCCAGCTCGGGAAGGATATGGAAGTACATTTCCAGGATGGCGGCCTGATTGTACTTTTCCCAGGCCTGGGCCTTCTTCAGCATCGCCTCGGCCTCGGCCATGCCCTTCTTTTTCAAGAGTTCGGCTTCGGTTTCACCCTCGAGGCGGAGAGCCTCAGCTTTACCTTTGGCTTCGGCCTGGATGCGGAATTCCTCGGCTTCTGCTTCGGCCTTGATCTGGTACTTGCGGGCGTCGGCCGGCTTGATGACGCTCGATTCGAGCTCTTTCTCGCGCCGGGCGATTTCGAGCTCTTCGATCTTGATGGCCTCCTCCTTCTCGATGGCCTTCATCTTGGCCTCTTCTTTCTTGATCTGCTGGCTGAGGCGGAACCGTTCGAGCTCGTAGGAGAAATCGGCCTGGGCTTTCTTCTGGTTGACGGCGACCTGGGATTCTGCTTTTTTGGCCTCGTTTTCCCATTGGGCCTTGGCGATAAGGGCTTCAGCGGCGAGGCGGGCCACCTCTGCCTCTTTGCGCGCCTGGGAGGACTTGATGACTGCTTCTTTCTCGGTTTCGGCCTCAGCGATGGCGGCGTCCCTCTTGGCAGCAGCGATTTGCGGCTTGCTCAGGGAATCCAGGTAGCCCTGGGTATCGCTGATGTCCTTGAGGGTGAAGGAGAGCATGACCAAGCCCATGCGGGCGAAATCGTCACGGATGGCCTCAGCGACGCGAGAATTGAACTCATGACGGCCGCGGTAAATCTCCTCGACGGTCATGGTGCCGATAACTTCCCGCATCTTCCCCTCGAGGACGTTGAGGGAGACATCCCGAATACCCTCTTTTCCCGTGCCCAGGAACTGTTCGGCTGCCAGCCGGATGGCTGAGTCCGAGGAATCGATTTTGACCTGAGCCGTGGCCTCAGCCATGATGGGCACACCGCTGTGGGTCAGGACTTCAGGGGTGCGGATGTTCAGGGTGACGACGTCGAGGGGGAGGGTGTAGACGGTTTCGACAAAGGGGATGACAAATGTGCCGCCGCCAAGGCGGTAGCGGTAGCCGACCTTGACTTTGGTCCCGTCCGGAGCAGTGACCGTCCTCTTCCGGCCGCCCGAGATAATCAAGACTTCGTTAGGCCCGACCTTGCGGTACTGGATGGCCAGAACGATGATGATGAGTGCCAGGAGGACGACGATGATGCCGATGATGATAAGCCAGGAGACAAGGCTCATGATGACCTCCTCCGAATCATTCCTTTGGTCGTGGAGATGACTCGCCCGTTTCGATTGCGAAACAAGTAGCTAAATGAAATAAAAATAATATATTTATGGCCAAAGGAAAGTCAAGCCGCCCGCGACGCCACGCCTCAAGTGCGTTCCCTATCTCGCCTATCCGTAAGAAAGGCAAGCGTATTGTGTCGATCGTCATTTCCTATGGGCAATTTTGGGCCACGCCGTAAAGAAACAAAACGTTAGGGGGTGAGATCGTGCGGCCTCCGCTCAAGGTCAACGGCGTCCTGAACGCTGTCAATGAGGAAACGACCCTGGCTCGAAGGCTCGAGGCCGATGAGGAATTGGGCGAGGGATGAGGAGGCTGTCAATTGAAGAAGCGGAAGCGAAGGATGTGGAAGATAGCGGCCAGGCCATCTTTCCAGGTGATTTTTTTCCCCTCGGCATAATCGCGGCCAGAGTAAGAGATGGGGACTTCATAGACCCGGCATTTCAGCTTGGCCAGCTTTTGGGTAATTTCCGGCTCAAACCCGAACCGCTTCGACTTGAGGCTGATCTGGCGGATGATGTCTCTTTTGAAGACCTTGTAGCATGTTTCCATGTCCGTGAGGTTGAGGTTGGACAGCATGTTGGAGAGGGTCGTGATGATGCGGTTGCCGACGTAGTGCCAGAAGAAGAGGACGCGGTGGGGACCGCCGAGGAAACGGCTGCCATAGACGGCATCAGCCCGGCCGTCCAGGATGGGCTCAAGGAGCTTGGGATACTCTCTTGGGTCGTACTCGAGGTCGGCGTCCTGAACAAGGAGGATATCGCCGGTGGCGGCCGCAAAACCGGTGTGGAGGGCAGCGCCCTTGCCCTGATTCTTCGCGTGGAAGAGGATTTTGACGGCGGGCGAGGCGAGCCGCTCGAGAATGGCACGGGTGCCGTCGGTCGAGCCGTCGTCGACGACAACGATCTCCTTGTCCAGGCCGACGTCGACCGATTGAACGCGGCGGAGGATTTCTTCTATCGTCCGAACTTCATTGTAAACGGGAATAATGATCGAAAGCTTCACCCGGCGCCCCGTTTCTTCCTCTTCCTTTGTTGGTCCTCCGTCTTTTTCTTCGTTGGCCAAGAAATTCTTCGTTTATCCATCCGGCCATCCATCCGGCCATCCATCTATCTATCCATCCATCTCTTTATTTTTTATTTCTTCGCATTCCCGTTATCTAAATTTATCTCGACCTTTATTTCTCATTTCTAAGTCTTGCCCAGCTATTCTTACGGGCCTTGCCCGTTCCTGATTTCAAGCTTTTCTTCGAAGTAGGCGATCGTCTTCTGAAGCCCTTCCTCCAGGCTCACGCGGGGCTCCCAGCCCAGCTTTTCTCGGGCGAGCGTAATGTCGGGACAACGCCGTGCCGGGTCGTCAGCGGGCAAGGGGCGGAAATCGATTCTCGATGAACTTTGGGTGAGCCGGAGGATGATTTCGGCCAACTCGAGAACGCTGCATTCAACGGGATTGCCCAGGTTGACCGGCGTCCGGATTGCTTCGCTATTCATGAGTTTCACCAGCGCCTCGATGAGGTCAGAGACGTAGCAGAAAGAGCGCGTCTGTTTGCCGTCGCCATAGATAGTCAGGTTTTCGCCCCGAAGAGCCTGGACAATGAAGTTGCTGACGACGCGGCCGTCGTTTATGGCCATGCGGGGGCCGTAGGTGTTGAAGATGCGGGCGATGCGGATGTCGACATTGTTCTGCCGGGAGTAATCCATCATCAGTGTCTCGGCCACGCGCTTGCCTTCGTCGTAGCAGCTGCGGGGGCCGATGGGGTTGACATTTCCCCAGTAGGTTTCGGGCTGGGGATGGACTTCGGCGTCGCCGTAAACCTCCGAGGAAGAGGCGAGCAGGATGCGCGCCTTGATCCGCTTGGCCAGGCCGAGCATGTTGATCGTCCCCATGACATTGGTCTTGACCGTCTTGATGGGGTTATGCTGGTAGTGGATGGGCGAAGCAGGGCAGGCGAGGTGGTAAATCTGGTCTACCTCGAGGAAGAGGGGGTGGATGACGTCGTGGCGGATGAGCTCAAAGTAGGGATGGTCGAGGAGGTGACGGATGTTGTCCTTGCTCCCGGAAAAAAAGTTATCGACGCAGACAACGTCCGCGCCCGCCCGGAGAAGGTATTCGCAGAGGTGGCTGCCGAGAAAGCCGGCCCCGCCGGTGACAAGAATCCTTCGCATTCTTCCCTCCTTTTTCCCTTCAACTTCGGCCGTAGGCCATGAAGAGGAGGCTTTTTTTCTTGAGAGCGGCCTTCTGGATTTGGATGAGTTCCTTGATGCCCTTGTCGGCAAGGCGGAGGAGCGATGCCAAGTCCTTCCGGGAGAACGGCGCTTTCTCGGCTGAGGCCTGGACCTCAACGAGATGCCCATCGTCAGTTTCGACAACGTTCATATCGAGCGCAGCCTGGGAATCCTCGCTGTAGTCAAGGTCGAGGAGTGGCTGGCCGTCGACAATGCCGACACTCACCCCACAGACGAGATGGCGAAGGGGCATCTGGTCGATGACCTTTTCATCGAGGAGTTTTTTCAAGGCGAGGGCCAGAGCGACGCAACCGGCGGTGACGGAGGCGACTCGGGTGCCACCGTCGGCCTGGATGACGTCGCAGTCGATGATGACCGTTCGCTCGCCCAGGGAATCGAGGTCGGTAGCGGCGCGGAGGGCCCGCCCGATGAGGCGCTGGATTTCCTGGCTTCGGCCCGAGATCCGTCCCTGGGTTCTCTCGCGGATGGTCCTTTTTTCGGTCGAGCAGGGGAGCATTTCGTATTCGGCCGTCACCCATCCCGTGCCCATACCCTTGAGGAAGGGCGGAACTTTGTCGTCGACGGTCGCGGCGGCGATGACTCGCGTCTTGCCGATTTCGAGGAAGGCCGAGCCGTGGGCGTAATCGAGATAATCAAGCTGAATCTTGACGGGCCTTAATTCGTCAGGGGCACGTTTTTCTCTCATCCTCTGCCTCAAGCTCTATTTCCTTGGATATCGGGCGTCAGCGTCTTGGACGGGGCGACCTCGGACCGCGGTCTCGTTTTCCAGCGGTCGTGGAACCAGAACCAGAGCTCGGGTCGGCGGCGGATCTCCGCTTCGACCATCTTAGTCGAATGCTGGGTGATTTTCAATACGTCGGCCGACCAATCGCCGCTCGGCTTGAAATCGAGCGGGGGGAAGATCTTGACGAGGTAGGAGAGGGAAGAGGTGGGATAGCAGAAAACCGGGAGGAGGGGGGCACGGCTTCGAAGATGGAAAGAGGCCAGGCTGGGAGTGGTGGCGGCAGGGAGGCCAAAGAAATCGACGAAGACGGCCTGACTGCGGAGAACATTCTGGTCGATGAGGATGGCCACCATTTCGTTTCGGCGAAGAGCCTGGAGGATGGGCTTTGCCGCCTGGTGCTTGTAAATGATTCTTGCGCCGAGGCTTGACCGGAAGCGGAGGAGCTCCTTTTCGGCGGTGCGGCTGTCGAGAGGACGGGCCACGACATGAAGGGGAGCCAGCTTGGCCAGGGCCTCACTGGCTACTTCCCAGTTGCCAAAGTGAGCGGAGAAGAGAAGGATGCCCTGACCCTGACGCAAAGCTTGGTGGATGTTCTCGGCGCCCTCGACTCGAAGCAGTTCTTCTCTCTTTTCTTGACTCAGGGATGACCACTTGAGGATATCGGCCAGCATTTGGCCGAAATGGAGGAAAGATTGACGGACAAGCCGGGAGCGTTTGGAGGGGGGAAGCTCCAGGCCGAAGGCTTTTTCCATGTTGGCCAGGGCAATGCGGCGGTGACGGAGGTCAAAGGAGAAGAAGAGGTGGCCGGCTATTTGGCCGAGACAAAGGCAGACACGGCGGGGAAGGACAAAAAACAGGGAGCGGAAGGCGAGAAGGGCGATTTCTATGGGTAAATTTTTTATTATTTCCATCGTTTCTATAAATTTCATAGGAGTTATGATCTATCGCTCTTCAATTTTTTATCCGGCTGCTTTTTTTAAAAAATTTTCGAGATGGGCGTAGAATCCGGGGTCAACATGGACACGGATCTTGAGATAATAAACGGGGATTTTTCCAAAGCGAGCGCGGTGGCCAAGGATTTTGACCGCATCCTTTTCTGTTGTCACGGCCGCTGACGCGCCTGAAGTTTTAAGCCGAGCAAGAATTTTTTCTATGGACGATTCCGGGTAGGGATAGTGGTCGGGGAAAAAAATGGAAGAAACGACCCTTGCTCCGGTTGTTTTGAGAAGGGAAAGAAAACGCTCGGGTCTGGCGATGCCGCAGAAAGCGACCAGGGGTACTTCTTCTAAATCTACCTGAGGAAGGGGCTTGTCTTCCCAGAGTTGCCACATTCCCTGGGCTTCAACGCTGTAAGGGAAGATATTTTCTCGGACCGAGGGAAGGGTTGAGGAGCGGCGAATGGAAAACGGCGATGGCCGAAGCCATGGGAGCGCCGGATTCTGAATCGAAGTCTTGATGAGGATGATATCGGCGCGGCCGAGGGATTGGCGAGACTCGCGGAGAACTTTTATTTCGGGAGAGGGATAGATGGCGATATCGAGGTCGCGGCCGACGCGGCGGTGCTGGAAGCCGTCGTCCAGGACGGCGATATCGAAGCCGAGGTTGAAGGCGCTAAGGCAGGAAGAGAGGCGATTCTTGCCGACAAAAACGCCCGCTTCCCGAACCGATTGGGCGATGAGGAAAGGCTCGTCGCCCGCCTGTTGCCAGGTCGCAAGGACCGATTTTCCGTCCGAAACGACGCCCCCCTTTTTCTCCCAGCCGCCTTTATAACCGCGAGAAACGAGGGCGGGCCGATACCCTCGTTCGAGGAGCCAGCGGAGAATTTCCATGGCCAAAGGGGTTTTCTCCGTTCCTCCCATAGCAACGCTGCCGATGCTAACGACCGGAAGCGGAGCTCGTGCGGGTCGAAGGAGGTGAATATCGTAGATAAGGTTCTTTAATCGACAGGCAAGACGAGAAAAGAGGGAGAAGACCAGGACGAGGGCGTTCATCCGATGACCTTCATTCCCTACGGACTATACATGATTCCGCCCCCCTCTTTCAACATCCTCTATCATACCCAAATTTGCGGATAGAGAATTATCATCAAGCGAAAGTGCTTGATCTTGTAACAAATTATCACGATAGCGAGTGCACCCGAGGAGTGGCGTGGTTCGGGGGCCGACCTGACCCGAGACGCTGACCATTTTTCCCCTCCGGCCTGCTCGAAAGACGCCCACCTTTTCTCAGGCCCCCTTTGATTGTTCAAAGGGGGTAGGGGGATTTAATGGCTAAGGAAGAATTCCTGGGGGCGTCTTTCGCGGAGAGGGGTAGGGGAGGTTAATGTATG
>CAYUKK010000175.1:0-9384 GCA_964445305.1 uncultured Eubacteriales bacterium | reverse complement strand
TGCCCAAGGAGAAAGACCCTCAGTACCAGTACGAGCTGGCCCTCACGGCCATGCGCTACGGCCTCCCTGAAGAAGCTCTCAAGTATCTCCACCAGGCCGTGTCGCTTGACCCTAACCATTACCCTTCTTTCTTCTTGCTCGGAGCTATCCACGCTCAAAAAAGGAATCTTGAGGAGGCGGTGGCCGCCTTCCGGAGGTGCCTGGAGATAAAACCGGATTCCGCCGAGGCCCACCTGCGACTTGGTTATGCCTACCAGGAGATGCACGAGCTCGACTTAGCCGAGGAAGAATACAAGAAAGCAGGCGCGCGAGAGGGAAACGTCGAAGCAGCCATCAGCTTGGCCAAGCTCTATTACGACCAGAATAAACTGGAACAAGCGCTCGAGACCGTGACCATAGCGACAGAGAAGGACAACCGCTCTTTTCCTGCCTATAACCTTCAGGGAGTTATTCTCAACGAGCTGGGCCGGTATGAGGAGGCCATTTTGAGCTTCCAGAACGCTTTGCGCATCGCCCCGCAGAATGATGTGGCCAGCATCAACCTGGCCGCCGCCCTCATCAACAAAGGAGATCTGGAGGCAGCGAAGGCTCTCCTGGAAAAAATCCTGGACAGGGTCAAAGACGAAAATCTCAGGCAACGGGTTCTCCAATACCTGGAGAAAATAAAAGAGATAAAATTGGGTGGAGGGTGAAATGGCTTACGCCGCGAGTCTCGAGAAAAAAGCCGTCAGTCTGACCCTCTTTCTTTTGCTCAGCCTGGTCGCCATCGCCGAGCAGCGGGCGACGGTGACCGAGGAGAAGATGGTCTTCAAGACCTATCCCTTTTCCGACCCTGACCCGGTTCCGAACATTGGCCCCATTTACCCCTATTTCCGTTTCCACGGCTACAGTGTGGCTGGCCGTCATCAGGAATGGACAATGGTCAGGTTGGAAAACCCCTACATCAAAGTCCTCGTTGCGCCCGAGATCGGCGGGAAAGTCTGGGGGGCAGTCGAGAAGTCGACCGGCCGCGAATTCATCTACATGAACAAATCGGTCAAATTCCGCGAGATCGCGATGCGCGGGCCATGGACGTCGGGCGGCATCGAGTTCAATTTCGGCCTCATCGGTCACGCGCCGACGACTGCGACACCGGTTGACTATCTCATCCGGGAGAATCCTGACGGCAGCGCAAGTTGCGTCATCGGGGCCATTGACCTTCCGTCGAGAACTTGCTGGCGGGTTGAGATCCGTGTTCCCCCGGACGCAGCTTATCTGGAAACCGAGTGTTTCTGGTTCAACCCGACTCTTGTTCACGACTCCCTTTATCACTGGATGACCGCCGCTGAGGAAGTGGGCAGCGATTTAAGATACTTTTACCCCGGAACCCATTATATCGGCCACGATGGCCGCGGCCATGTCTGGCCAGTCGACGAAGCGGGCCGCGACCTTTCCTACTACCGGAACAACAACTTCGGCAGCCACAAGTCCTATCACATCTTGGGAGAGTACGGAGAAGCGTTCGGCGGCTATTTCGAGAATTCGGGGTTCGGTTATGGCCACTGGGCATTTTACGATGACAAGCCCGGGATGAAACTCTGGCTCTGGTCGCTTGCCCGCGATGGCGAGATTTGGACTGACCTGCTGAGCGACGGACGCACCCAGAATTACACCGAACCTCAGACCGGACTCCTTTATAACCAGGCCGGAAGCGATAGCTCCCTCACCCCTTTCAAACACGCCTTTTTTACTCCCCAATCCGTCTTCCGTTGGAAAGAAATCTGGTTTCCAGTGAAGACGATCGGCGGGTTGGTGGCGGCGTCGCCCTATGCAGCCCTGAACGTGACGAAGAAAGACGGCAAGCTCAAGGTCGGCCTTTGCCCGCTCGAGAAGCTCGACGATGAGTTAATCGTTCTTTGTGGAGGGAAGGAGCTTTTCTGCCAGCGCTTGAGTTTGAGGCCGATGGAGACATGGGTTAAGGAGTTTGATGCTATCGACGATGAAGCCGAGATTTCCGTCGAGCTGGGTAAGGAGAAGCTCCGCTGGACGAGTCGGGACAGGGAGAGGAACGCTCTCCGTCGCCCGCTGACGTCTCCGCCTGATTTTGATTGGACTTCGGCCGAAGGGCTCTTCGTCGCCGGCGAAGAACTGGCCCGCCAGCGCCTTTATGACCAGGCTCTGGACAAGCTCCTCGCCTGCCTGGAAAAAGAGCCAGGTCACGTCCGGGCCCTCAGTCGCGTAGCTGAGCTCTATCTCAGGCGCGCCGAGTTTGACCTGGCCCTGGAGTTTTCGCGTCGAGCTCTGGCCATCGACACCTACGATGCCCAGGCGAACTTTATCTACGGCAGTGTCAACCGCCGCCTCGGCTTTTTGGCTGACGCCAAGAGCGGGTTCGGGTGGGCGGCGAGGTCGATGGAATTTCGCTCCGCTTCCTACGAGCAGTTAGCCGAGTTGAGCTTGCTGGAAAAGAATCTTTCCCGGGCCGAAGAATATGTCCGGCGGGCCCTGGACTACAACCGCCTCAATGTGAACGCCCGGTGGGTGAAGGCTATCATCCACCGGCTGCGCGGGGAAAGTGAGGCCGCCATCGAGGCTATCCAAGGCCTGCTCGAGGTCGACCCGCTGAGCCATTTCGCCCGCTTCGAGCGGTATTTACTGAGCGAGACCTCCGCTGACCGTGAGTCGTTTGTTTCGCTTATCCGCAACGAGCTTCCCCACGAAACCTATCTTGAGCTCGCTGTGGCCTATTTCCACCTCGGGCTTGAAGATGAGGCTCGAAAAATTCTGGCCATGTCGCCTTCCTACCCCATCGCCGATTACTGGCTGGCCTATCTTCTGCGGGAAAAAGACAAAGCCTTGAGCCAGCGCCATCTTGAAAAGGCCATCGCGGCCCGACCCGATTTTGTCTTACCCCACCGGGTTGAAACAATTCCCGTCCTCCAATGGGCTTCGCTCGAGAAAGAAAGCTGGAAAACGACCTATTACCTTGCCCTCATCCTGTGGAATGTCGGCCGTCTGGATGAAGCCCGGGCGATGTTTCGCCAGCTCGGCAACTTGCCCGATTGGTCGCCGTTTTATCTCGCCCGGGCCCGACTTCTGGCCGACGGAGCCGGAGAGAAGGACGAGCTGGCCGACCTGGAGAGGGCTGTTGACCTGGACAAAAGGAACTGGCGCGCCTGGAGAGCGCTCGCCCAGGCGCACGAGCGGGCCGGCCGGTTCGACTTGGCCCTCCAGGCATCCAGGACTGTCTATGGTCTCTATCCGGACAAGTTCAACCTGGCGATGGATTACGCGAGGTCGCTCTTCCACACCGGCGCCTATGAAGCCTGCTTAAGAATACTCGAGCGGACGGTTATCCTGCCCTATGAGGGGGCCTGGGAGGGTCACGACCTCTTCCGACAGGCGAACCTTTTTGCCGCCGTGGAAGCGCTCAAAAAAAGCTCCCTGCGCAAGGCATCGATGCTCGCTTCTCGGGCCAAACTCTGGCCGGAGAACCTGGGGGTCGGCAGGCCCTACGAGGTCGATGAGCGTCTGGAAGACTGGGTGCTCGGATTGGTGGCCGAGAAATCGGGCAATTTTGACGCGGCGAAAAAACACTATGAGGCCGTGGCTGAAGCAACAGAGCGCTTCCGCGGCCAATGGGCAGCTGAGCACTTTGTCAGCGCTGTTTGCCTGAGGAAGCTTGGTCGGGAGGAAGAGGCGGTCGAGCTTTTGAAGGAGTGGCGCAAAGAAAGAGGGAAAAAAGATGCGGTTTCGGCGTGGGCGATGGCCAAGTTCACAGGTGATGAGGCCGCGGCGGAGAAAATCCTGTCTTCGCTCAGGGCCAGGCCAGAAGGCAAGGGCTGGGATTTTGGCACAGGTGACCGCTTTTTTCCGCTCATCATGAAAATAGCTGACCTCCAGCGCTGAGGCTCGCCCGCTTTTCTGTTTAAGCTCTACTTGGTGAGGCTGGCTCGCTCCTTATCGATTATGGCCTTCAAGTCGACCTCTTCGACGGGACCGAATGTCTCGAGCGGCTTGTCAAACCGCTTCTTGTCGCCGCAGACGACAATCATCATCCGGTCGGGCTCGAGATGCTGGCGCGCCGCTTCGTGCACTCCTTCTTTGGTCACTTTCTTAATGTTGTCGATGTATTTTTCGAGATAATCCTCGGGATAACCCATGAGCGTATAGTTGATTTTCTGGATGAGGATGGACAGCTTGGACTCGAAATTGAAGACGAAGCTGTTGATCATGTAGTTTTTTGCCTCCTCCATTTCTTCGTCCTTGATGGGATTGGCCTGCATGCTCTTGACAATCTCCTCGATGAGGGGCAGTGCTTCCCCGAGGACTTCGGCTCTGAGGGTCGAGCCAATCATGAAGGGGCCCCTGTCCCGTCCGGTCATGACGCCGCCATAAATCCCGTAGGTCCAGCCCCGATTGGAGCGGAGCTCCCGCATCAGCCTTGAGCTGAACCCGCCACCACCCAGGACATAGTTCATGATTTCGAGCTTGAACTGGTCGGGGTGGTTGCGGCGGACTCCGAAGTGCCCGAGGAAGATATTCGCCTGCGGAGTGTCTTTATAGACATAATAGACAGCTTTTTTGACGTTATCTTGAACAGGCGGGACGGGGGGAAACTCGATTTTCTTGGGATTCCATTTCTGAAAAACCCTGTTCAAGGCCCGCCTGACCTCGGCGCTGGAGATATCGCCCGTGATGCCGACGTACATGTTGTTGGGGGCAAAGTATTTTCTGTGGAAGGCGATGAGGTCCTCCCGGCTGATGTTATCCAGGGTGGCGAAGGTCGACCGTCGTGCATACGGACTATCGGTGCCGTAGAGTTTTTCGTTATAGATGAGGTTGGCCACGGCGAAGGGCATATCCCAGCGTCTGCGGATGCTTTCCTTCATCTGGTTTATGGCCAGATCGATTTTGTCCTGACGGAAAGCCGGGGTCATGAGGATGTCGGCGCAGATTTCGAGCACGCGCGCCAGGTCTTTTTTCAGGCACGAGAGGTTGACCTGCCCGAATTCCTGGCCGATCGACGTTTCGACGCGGGCGGCCAGGAACTCGAGCTCTTCGTCGATTTCGTCGCCAGTCATCCTGGCCGTGCCTCCCGTCCTCATGACCGTTCCGGTCAAGGAAGCGAGGCCGGCTTTTTCAGCCGGCTCATAAAGCGAACCGGCCTTGAAATAGGCGACCATGTTGACGACCGGCAATTCCCTATCCTCGATGTAATAGACCGTGATTCCCTTTCCGACGGTAAACTTCTGGATGGCCGGCGGCGTGAACTGGAGAGGCGGGGGAGGGGCAAGCTCCGAGGGATGACGCTGAGCCTCGAGAAGACTCCCGGCGGCCAGGACGGAAAAGAAAATCCACAAGCTCAGGATGACCTTAAGGCTGGCTCTCTTTTTCATTTTCCCCCTCCTTTATTTTTTGGCCTCAGCCTGTTTTCTTATGAGGTAAGCGACGGTTCTATTCTGCTCGGTGAAATATTCCTTGGCTGCTTCCATGATGTCCTCAGACCGGACTTTGATAATCTCCTCTTTGTAACGCAGCATGTTCTTCCAGTCGCCGAAGAAAAGCTGCTCCCTCATCAGTCGGAAGGCCATGCCGAAGTTGGAGCTGAGGCTCCGGATGTAGGAAGCTTCGATCTGGTTCTTGATTTTCTCGAGCTCCCGCGCTTCGACCGGTTCGACTTTGAGCTTGTCCAGGTGCTCGATGATGGCCTTCTCTAAGTCTTCGTTGGAATGGGGATGGCGAGGTGTGGCCGAAATCATGAAAAGGTTGTCGTAACGGATGCCGGGAAAGGTGCCCGTCGCTGAAACGCTCACGGCAATCTGCTTGTTTTTAACCAGGTCGTTGTAGAGCCGCGAAGTTCGTCCTGTGGCCAGAATGGAAGCGATGACATCGAGAGCATAGGCGTGGGGATGAGGGTAGGTTGGCTTGTGGAAGCCCATGAGGAGCTGCGGCTCGGCGTCGAAAGCAATCTTGACCCGGCGTTCGCCGAGCTGTTTCGGTTCCCTCGTCCTCAGGATGGGCGGCTCCGGACCGCGCGGGATATCGCCGAAATATTTCTCGATGAGGGGGATGGCTTTTTCCGGGTAGACGTCACCGACCAGGGCGACGACACAGTTGTTCGGGGTGTAGTATCGGCTCTTGAACTCTGAGGCTTCCTCGAGGGTGACGGAGTTGATGTCCGAGCTCCAGCCAACAACTGGATGCCCGTAGGGATGGGCGATGAACGCCGCGGCCAGGAAGACCTCATAGAGCTGGCGCATTGGAATAGCCTCGGTCGTCTGCTTCCGCTCCTCCTGAACAACGCCTCGCTCGGTGTAGAACTCCCGGAGCACAGCGTTCTTGATGCGCTCGGATTCCATGAGGCAGAAGAGCTCAAGCCGGTTGGAGGGAAGGCTGATGAGGTAGGAGGTGACGTCCGCTCCCGTGCTGGCGTTAAGCCCGACCCCGCCGGCGTTGGAGTAAATCTGGTCGATTTCGTCCTTGACGATGTATTTTTTCTGTTCCTTCTCGAGCTCGGCCATTTCTTTTCTGAGCTTATCGATTTTTTCTTTATCGGCCATATCTCCTTTAACGAGCTCGCGGGAAATTTCGGCGCCGAGGCGGTTGATTTTGTCCATGATTTCCTTTTCTTTTTCAAAATCCCTCGTCCCGATGCGCGGCGTTCCTTTGAAGGCCATGTGCTCGAAGAGATGGGCCAGGCCGGTGATGCCGGGCACTTCATCGACGCTCCCGACTTTGAACCCGTAAACGGCGCTAAAGACGGGCACTTCATGGCGTTCCATAAAGATAAAAGTCATGCCGTTTTTGAGCGTATGGACCTTGACTTTGGATTCGATGTCCTGACTGCTGAGGGGTGCTCGAAGCCCGAGGAGCATAAGGAAAATGAGAAGCCCGAAGACAGGAACCCTGGCTCGGGGCTTTTTTCGAGTTTGAAAGCGATGGTTCATCCTTTCCTCCTTTCTTTTTCCCTTTCCACCTCTTCGGGAATTATAGACCCGGCAAGAGGAGGATATCAAGGATGCCTTGAGAGCGAGGGCGGGAAGCGCTGCTCAAAGCATTTCCAGGAATTCCTTCCAGGGCGTCGCGAGAAGCGTTTCCGTAGTCGAATGGCCGTAGGCTCGGATGATCATGGCCGCTTTCTCGATGGCCTTCGGGTCATCGGCTTCGACAATGTCCACGACGTCGAATCGCCCCATCGTGGCGAAGCTCTGCTTCCAGACAACGCCGGGGCATTCACTTTTTATTTTTGAGGATACGGCCGCGGCTAAGTCCTTGAAATCCTTGGGATCCCGGAACGCCTCCGGCGAGAAACGGCTGAGGATGATGTAGGTTGCCATTGCCCACCTCCTTTCCATTTATCCTTATCTATCAAGGAAAGAGCTTTCGTCTTTCCCGAATGGAACGATCAACATTGCTGTAACGATCCTCTTTGCTCCTCCCTCAAATATAGGCGGTTAGGGTTTGCTTGTCAAATCCACACGTTTGTATTCCGGCGAATTAGCGACTGTGGCACTGAGCGACGACACCAGATTGTGCCTTGAGAGCTTGGCCCGGGTTGAAAAAAGGGGGATGATTTGATAACCTGAGCCTGATGAAAAAGGTTATCAGAATCGTCCCGCTTGATAAATCGGAGGACCTTGACTTCGACGACTGGCTGAAAACATCGCCGGCCGAGAGACTGGACACCCTTCAATACCTGAGAGAAATGGTTTATGATTTGAAACATGAGAGTCGAAAAGGATTACAGAGATTTCTTAAAATTACTCGGCGCAAAAAAGGCTAAATATCTGATCGTTGGGGGCTATGCCTATTCTTATCATGCTGAGCCGCGGTATACAAAGGATATCGATATTCTCGTTGAGGCGACCAAAGAGAACGGGGCAAGAGTGGTCGCCGCCATCGCCGAGTTCTGGGGGATGAAGCCGGAGGTTGAGCCGGCCGACTTTCTCCGCCGCGACACGGTCATCCAGCTTGGCCTTGCGCCAGTGAGAATCGATATTATCACGTCCTGTGCCGGGATTGAATTCCAATCGGCCTTATTTTATCTCGCTCGAGGACTTGATCAAGAACAAGAGGGCGGTCGGTCGCGACAGAGACTTGCTCGACGCCAAGTATCTCGAGAGGATCAAAAAAGCAAAGGGAAAAAAGGACTAAATATTATCTGGGGAATCGCTGCGGCGATGACGAAAGCTCCCGACATCATCAAAAAACTGGTCGATGACTTTGATCGCCTGGTGCAGGGTGCGGTGCCGCTGGATTTTGATGAAGCATCGCTCCGGCTCAGCTATGTCAACCCATTCTGGGAGGCGCTGGGCTGGAACCTGAGAGACCCGCGTGAGGTCATCGTCGAAAAGCGGGTATTCATCCGCGACAGCACCAAACATGCCGATTACTGTTTCTCGCTCGGAGGAAAGCCCCAGTTTATCGTCGAAACGAAGGACTTCCGCAAGCATCTCGACGATTCCGACTTTATTTTTCAGATAAAACGTTATGGATATAACCTCCCGGTTGACTTTGGAATCCTTACCAATTTCTCTCGCTCGCGTTTATACGACACCGGCCTTCTGCCCAGTTACGAAAATCCAGCCCGAGGCCTTATCAAGCGTTTTGACCTAACTTACAAAGACTATGAAGCCCGGTGGGAAGAGCTGGCGGCGACGTTTTCGCGGGAGGCCGTCGCTGCCGGCGCCCTGAAAAAACTCTTGCCTGCGGCCCGCCGCGAACGGAACAAGGAAGCCCTCGACAGGAAATTCTTCGAACGTTTGAACGAATGGCGGGCCGAGCTGGCACGTGTCATCGCCATTCGCAACGCCGACCTTAGCGTTCACGAGATCAACGAGGCTGTCCAGCGCCTCCTTGACCGGGTGATTTTTGTGCGCGTGATCGAGGACCGCAATGTCGAGGCGGTTGAACTCTTGCTCGATGCTCTCAACCGGTGGAAAGCCGAACGCGAAAAGCCGCTCTATCAATATCTTGTCGATAAGTTTCGCTATCTCGAGCCGCAGTACAACGGCGAGCTTTTTTATCCCCATTTCTCGGAACATTTAATTATCGACGACAAGCCACTTAAAGACTTTATTGAGTCGCTCTATTACCCCATGTGCCCATACCAGTTCAACGTCGTTGGCGTCGAAATGTTAGGGACCATCTACGAACGTTTTCTTGGCTCCACCATCCGCCTGACTGAGAGCCATCGCGCCGTCGTAGAGGAGAAGCCTGAGGTCCGTAAAGCCGGCGGCGTTTATTACACGCCCAAATACATCGTGGATTATATCGTCGAGAATACAGTCGGCGAGCTCTTGAGAAAGTGCAAAACGCCGTCGGATGTCGCAAGACTTAAGATCCTTGACCCGGCTTGCGGCTCTGGCTCCTTCCTTCTGGGAGCTTTTCATCAGCTCATCG
>CAYUKK010000174.1:0-12512 GCA_964445305.1 uncultured Eubacteriales bacterium | reverse complement strand
CGAGCCGAAGAAATCCGGACGCTTTTCCGGACTCTCGACGCGGCTGACCTTCGCCCTCTCCTCACCCGCCTCGCCGGTCACCTCCTCATCTGCCACGAGCGCGGCATCCTCCACCGTGACCTTTCCGATGGGAATATCCTTGTCGAGAAGGCCGAAGACGGGGCGGCGAAGTTTTATCTTATCGACACGACGAGGGTTCGCCTCTGCCGACAGCTTGGCCGTTTCCGGCGCATCAAGAACCTCATCCGGCTGGGCATCCCCGCCAGCCTGCAGAGCTTTTTCCTTAGCGAGTACTTCCGCCTGGCCGGGTGGCAGGACAGCGCGGCCCTTCGGCTTTGGTATAGAATAAACAAGATGGCATTCCATAACTACATTGCCCTCAAGAGGAAGCTCGGCTTGCGGAAAATCGCCCGCCGACTGAAAATCCAATGACTATCCCCAATGGCCATGCAATCTATGGGGCAATCGTGATATAAAAGGCAAGGTCGCAAGGTCAGGAAGACAAGGAGAGACGGACGGATGACTTACCCTTTTGCCTGGAACGAGTTCGCCGACCAGCCCCATAACGTTGCTCCCCGCCGCCAGAGGTTCTGGCATCATTTCCGGCACGCGAGAAGCTATTTTCGTCTCGTGGCTTCGAACCTCGCCGTGGCCGGGCCGGCGCTTCGCCTTTACAGACACAACCGTCGCCGAATGTATCACTTGCCCGTCGACTTCAAGCAGCCGTTTGGTTTAGCCTGTTCGCCGCTGAGCGGCCGGACTGACGACGTCATAGCCTTGCTCCTTGAAACGGGCGTCCGTAGCGCCCTCATCCGGCTTCCTTCATGGGAGCGACCGCTTCTTTCCCGGCACGAAAAATTTGTCCGTCAGCTTAACTCGGCCGGGTTCGACATCACGGCTGCCCTTCTTCAGCGCCGCGAAGATGTCGTCAACCCGGCGGGCTGGGAGGCGTTCCTCAAGGATGTCTTTTCTGGCTTTTCCGACCTCTGCTCCCACTTCGAAGTCGGGCATGCCTGGAACAGGACCAAGTGGGGAGTGTGGGATTATGAGGAGTACATCGGCCTGGCGCTTCCCGCCTTTGATTTGGCTTGCCGCCATGCCACCCGCCTTGTCGGCCCGGCTGTCATCGACTTCGAGTTCCATCTCTACCCGCCGATACTGCGGCGGCTGCCTTTCGATAAAGTGAGCTCCCTCCTCTATGTCGACCGGACGGGTGCACCGGAGAATGCCCAGTTCGGCTGGACGACAGCCAAAAAAGTGGCCCTGTGGCGGGCCGTCGTTGATGCGACGCTTGGAGCGGGGCGCGAGGGCTGGATCACTGAAGTCAACTGGCCCCTCCGCGACACGGGCAAGTATTCGCCGGCGCCGGGCAAGCCGAGCGTTACCGAAGAGGAGCAGGCCAATTTCCTCGTCCGCTATTTTGTTATTGTCCTCGCCACCGGTCTCGTCGGGAGAATCTACTGGTGGCAACTCGTCGCTCCCGGCTATGGCCTCATCGACAGCCGCTCTTGGCCCTGGCGACGCCGGCCGAGCTTCTTCGCTCTCAAGACCATGGTCTCGCTCCTCGACGGGAGCCGGTTCCTGGAGAAGGCCGGAAATGGGGAGACCCTGGTTTTCCATTTCGAGCGCGGCGCGGAAAAGTTTGCTGTCGGCTGGACGAGGAAGGGCCGGGCTGAGCATCGCTTCGAGCGCAAGGTCGCTCACATCATCGGTCGGGACGGCGAGGCCGTCCGCTGCCCTCCCGGGGCGAGAATTTATCTTGAGGAAAGGCCTCAGTATGTTTTTTTTAGCTAAGCTCCCTTTTAGCGAGGATGAGGTCAGGGATTATGAGAGACGGCGGTACCGCGGGCTCGACCAGAGGCTCGTCCACAGCCGGGAAGTCCGCATTCTCGAAAAAATCCTGAGGCTTATCGAACCGACGCCCGGACAACCGCCTGGACCGCCTGGACCGCCCGGACCGCCCCGCCCGCCGAGCTCCCGAATACGAGCCGGGATTCCAGCCGAGGACAACTTGAAGAAGTTTTCCTCTCCAGAGCTCAAGGGCGAGAGTAGCCGGAAAGCTGCCATCCCCGCCGACCGCCGCGCTTCTCCTGACAGGCCTCCGCCCTGGGCCTTCCCACCTTCGCCGCAGTTAGCGCTTGACGCGCCGTGTGGCTACGGCCGGTTTTCGAATTTCCTGTTGCAAAAAGGGTATCGCCTTGTGAGTGCCGACCTGTCGCGGGCCATGGTCGAGCGGGCCTGCCGTCGAGCCACAATTTATAGTATTCCTATGGGAATAGTATGTGATTTGACACAGGGCCTTCCTTTTCGACCCTGTGTCTTTTCGCTTATCCTGTCGATGCGGCTTTTTCATCATCTCCACGCCGCCGAGGAAAGGCAGAAAGTCTGGCGCGAGTTCGAGCGCGTGGCTGGCGGCTGGGTCATCGTCTCTTACTACCAGGCAAACCTGCTTCACCGATGGCAGCGTCGGCTGCGCAGGCTTATCAAGAAGAGCCGGACGCGCATCCGCATGCTCCGCCGCCGCGAGTTTCAAGACGAAGCGCGGGCGGCTGGTCTCGACATCGTCCGGGTCTTTCCCCTTTTTCGGGGGATTCACGGTCAGCACATTGCCCTCCTGAAAAAAGGTTGAGCTAACTTATGGAATCAAAAGAAATTAGGCCGGGAGAAACGGAGGAGAGGAAAAGATGCGGGAACAAAAAAAAATCGATGCTCATCTTAATGGGAACGTGAACATCAATCCAAATTTTGACGATGACACTAACTTAAATGTGGATTTTGATTCTCAATTTAAACTTTTGCCTGCTCTTCTTTTCGTTCTTTTCCTCCTTTTATTTTTTCTTCAAAACCTGAATGCGAAAACGAAAGGCTTTTCTTTTGCTCTGCCTGCGCCAGGGTCACCGCCGCCGTCCGGCCAGATTTTTAATGTCAGGGATTTTGGGGCGACGGGTGAAAAATCGTCGAACGCGACGGCGGCCATCCAGAAAGCCATTGACGCCTGCGCGGCCGCCGGCGGTGGTGTGGTCTATGTCCCGCCCGGCGATTACTCGAGCGGGACGCTTAACCTGCGGAGCCATGTTCGCTTCGTCATCGAGGCCGGGGCGACCATCTACTCTATCAAGGAAGAAAGAGCTTTCGATAAGGGAGCGCTCTTCTACGGTGAGGACCTGGCGAACATCACACTCGAGGGCCGGGGCACGGTTGACGGCCAGGCTGAATACGAGTGGCGGCTGCCCGGGGATTTCCACGATGATTTCATTTACCCCAACCAGCTGATGATGGAGAAAGCGGGCCGGCCGCTCCTGCGCTCCTTCCCCAAGCCCAACCAGTTTGGCAAGCTCGTCCTTCTCCTGCGATGCCGGGATGTGCGCATCGCCGGCCTCTCCTTCATCAACTCGCCGAGCTGGACGATCCACCCCTACGGCTGCGAGCGCCTCGTCATCGACGGGGTTTACATCCGCTCCAGCCTGAAAGAGGCGGTCTGGGCCGACGGCATCGACCCCGACGGCTGCCGGGACGTCCGCATCTCGAACTCGACGATCGAGACAGGCGACGACGCCATCGTTTTCTATTCGATGAACTGGTTTGGCCCGGCTCTCCCCTGCGAGGACATCACCATCACCAATTGCCGCCTCTCCTCCGCCTCGAGCGCCCTCAAGTTCTGCGACGGCAACATGAATGCCATCCGCCGGGTTACGGTCGACAACTGCGTCATCACGGACTCCAACCGCGGCCTGGCCTTCATGGTTTTTGACGGTGGGGTGGTCGAGGATGTTATCCTTTCCAACCTGACCATCGATTGCCGGCGCCACGACTGGTTCTGGTGGGGTGACGGTGACCCCATCCATTTCAACATCAAGAAGAGGAGCGAGGTTCACCGCGACTGGAAGAAGGAGGAGGACCGGCCGGCGGGAAAGATTCGCCGGGTCCTCATCCAGAATGTCATCGCCAGAGGTCAGGGGATGAGCACGGTGTCTGGCCATCCGGAAAGCTTCCTCGAGAACGTGACGGTGGATAACCTTAAACTATCCATCTCGCACGACCCCGGAGCTCCTTATGATAAGGCGAAGCATGCGCTCGAGATCCAGAGGGCCAGGAATCTTAAGCTCCGCCATGTCGAAATCAGCTGGGAAAAGCCCGAGTTTGAGGGGTGGGAAAGCGCCATCTCTTTTGAGGATGTCGAGGGCCTCGAGCTCGAAAATGTCACTGCCCGGCAGGCGAAAATAGAGGATAAAGCTTCTCCTGCCTTAATCTTTCATCAGGTCGAGGATGCCGTTTTGCGCCATTGCCGGGCTCTTCCGGGAACGGGCACATTTTTCTTTTTCAGCGGCGAGAGGACAAAAAACATCCTTCTCTTTGACAATGATTTAAGCTACGCCCGGCGTCCTTATGGCTTTGGACGGGGAGCAAGAAAGGAAGAGGTCAAACAATCCCAAGAAAGGATAAAATAGGGAGACGGGAGAGGCCGTCAAAACTTGACCCTCAGGCCGGCTCGCAGGCTCAGGCCGCGCAAATCCAGTTCGGCTTCCCTGACGTCGGTGAGGCCGGGGTCTTTCGGTTCCTTGTCGCGGAGGAAAAGAAGGGGCACGGTCTTGTCAGCTGTTGTTGCCGCCTGGAAAAAATAGAGCTTGCCCTCAAGCTCCGTCTTTTCGCCCGTCGAATCCTCGTAGGTTCCCTCACCCTCGAAGCTCGTGAGCACAGACCGGTGGTAGAGACCTTCGATGATGAGCGAAACATGGCGGGATATAGGCCAATCTATTCCGGCGCCAAAGTGGTATCCGAGCGCACCGGCGTCGGCTTTGCCCTTCCACTTTTGCCAGAATCCCCCGTCCTCGAACCGGTAGAGGAAGCTTGCCCGGGCCAAAGAATATTCCAGCCCAGCCTTCAAATTGAAGAAGCGAAAGGGATAGAAGAGGATGGACAGGCTGATCGGGATGACCTGGACGCCGGGTGTCGTCATGTAGGTCGGGCGGGGCTCCTTCTCCCCGAAGTTGACTGTGCTTGAAGCTTCGCTCGAAAAGTACTGGGCGCCAGCGGCAAAGAAGAAGCCCGAGCCGAGGGGGAACTGGAGTTCTCCGCCTCCGATGAAGCCAGTATGGAGCTTCTCAATTTCCCCATCGGATGGCCGGTTGAGCGCCCATTCGTAGAATCGGGCCAGACCTTCGCCGCCGTCGTTGAGGTCGCCGATTCGGGCAAAACGGCCTCCCCACCACAGGGAGAAGGAGAAGCGGGGCGGCCTGGCTTCAGGCTTGGGAGAGGGTTTGGCGGGCGGCGGAGGGGGAAGGGGGGGCTTTTTTTCGGGAATGGGCTTGACCTCGATGGGCTCAACTCTTCTGGGGACCTCGGGCGGGGCGAGCTCGAGGGGGATGACCAGGCTCTCGTGCACATAACCCCGGACGAGCGCGCCTCCTTCTGCCTCGATGCGGACAGCATACCATTCTCCCTCTTTTTTCTCTGCCTCGAGAACCGTTCCTTCCTGGACCTGGAGGAGGATGACGCTCGTGATGTCCGGCTTTTCCCGGATATTGGCCTGCTCGGCTGTCACCTTGAGCTTGATGAGGCCTTGCGCCTGGCCGAGGCTGGAGAGAGCGAAGAAGGACAGGCTGAGGAGGATGAGGAAAGGACACAATCCCAGAAAAGCTATCTCCCTTTTTTCTTTCTTATTCGTCGAAGCGGACATTCTCTTGCTCCTGGGAGGAATCCATTTCTCTTTCCATTTCCATCCATAATATCAAAATCGGGAGCGCCTTCCAAATTCCTTCGGAAGTAGCAAATCTGGTTCGATTCTTCGTTGGCCGCTTGCCAACGCCGACAAAAAGATGTACATTCTTTAAACCGAGGAGGAGCTATGGACAAAGGGGAAATAGCCCATCGGGCCTTGGCCATTGGAGGCCTTGTCTTCCTTTTATCAACTGGATGCCTCGCCGTTCAGGCCGCCCAGTCGCGGATCAAATTCCAGGAGGCTTCCCGCGATTTCGGGAAGGTTAAGGCAGGCGAAGTCCTCGCCCACGCATTCGTTTTTACGAACGAGGGAGAGGCGACTCTTATCATTAAGAAAGTCACGACCAGCTGCGGCTGCACAGCGGCGCTTGTTTCCGAAGACAAGCTCGCTCCCGGCCAGAAGGGCCAGATCGAAGTCAAGTTTGACACTCGCGGTTATGGCGGGCGGGTGAGCAAGTATATTTTTGTCGATTCCAATGACCCCACCCAGCCTCGTATCCAGCTCGAGGTCTCGGCGGACATCGAAGTTCCGCCTTCGCCTAAGATTGAGATCGACCCTTACAATTACGACGCCGGTCTCGCCCTGGCCGGCGAAGAGCTCCTGGCGCCGCTCCGGATTGTCAACAAAGGCGAGCTTGAGCTTCGAGTGGAATTCAACCACCGCAACGCCAAGTTTTTCGTCGGTGGTAAGCCAGCTCCCATTCCCCTGAAAGTCGCGGCTGGGAAGGAAACGAAAGTGGACATCAAGGTTCCCACCCAGGACAAGGCGGGTACAATGCGCGAATATATCCTCATCAAGTCCAACGACCCGATGCGCTCAACCCTCTCCCTTTATCTCACCGGCTATATCATTTCCAGAGAGCAGCTCAAGGAGCTTTTCAGGAAGTACAAGGACATCCTGCGTTGAGAGAGTGAGGTGGTCTTCCTCGGGAATTTTCTGGCTGCCCTGGCTAAAGTTCTCCATATCGGGCTCAGGTTTTATCTCTGGATTGTCATCCTCCGGGCCGTTCTTTCCTGGTTCCATGTCCCCTCCCTCTATTCTGTGAACGTGGTCCTCTACCGGCTGACCGAGCCAGCGCTCCGCCCCTTCCGCCGCATCGTCCCGCCGCCTCGAATAGGTGGGGTCGATATCAGCCCCATCCTCCTCGCCCTGGTCATCGTTTTTATGGATTCGTTCCTGGTCGGTTTACTGGCTCACTATGCCCGACAGATTCTTGCTGGGACGAGCGCTTCCTATTGATGGAAGGACTGGTGTTGGCGCTGACGTGTCTTCTTTACGGCGCAATCATGGCTGGCAGAATGAGGGGGGAAGTTTCTGGCCTAATTCTTTCGCCTTGAGGGAAGCTGTGGGGTCGGATGAAAGGAGAGATGTCGTGAAAGCACAGCGGAAACGGAAGAAAGCATGGGTCCTGGGAATGAGTTTGCTTTTCCTTTCTGTAACTCTTGCTAACATCATATTTTTCTTGGCTTCAGATAGGCGAGACGGCTATTATCCTGTTACCTATAAAAGCCTTTATGTTCCAGCGGATATACCCGTTCTGGAGGAGACGAGAGTTGTGGAAAGAGGAAAAGTCGAGCTTCGCATCCGTGGCGGGGGAACAGCCCGCCGGTGGAAAATCAGCGATGACACGGGCGATGCCTACGCCAATGAGGGGAAATTCCCAATCATCAGGCTCAAAGAGTTTAGGCATGTGTATAAGATCAGGCCGGAGGGCCAAGGTCCAGTCGAGCAAGAAATCACCGTAGCCTTTGGCTTTTACCCGTCCGAATATTACAAAAAGGGAGGCCGCACCCAGCCAGACAACTATTGGATTGTTTGGGCAAGCGTGCCGATGGGGAAATTCTCTCGGCGTCCGCTCTCCTTCTGGTCTGACCCGTATGAATCCATCGACGCTTCCGACCGAGAGGAGGCTAAACGCATGCTTAAGGAGGAGGTCGGGCTTCTCGACACGGATGGCACCCAAGCCCGGGTTGAAAAAATTGCCTCCTGGCTCATGGCCAAGTGGAAGGAAGGGGCCGGCACACCGAGCGATGCCATCGAGAAGGAGCGGTCGCCCCTCCGCGTGCTCAAGGTCGTGCTTAGCGGCGAGGGGAAAATCTGGTGCGCCCAGCATGCCCTCATCTATCACTTCTTCGCCAACATGGCTGGCTTGCCTACTCGCCTCGTCCACCTTGCCGGCCGGCTCGATAACGTCATCACGACGGGCCATGCTTTCGCGGAGACTTTTTTCCGGGAGCTTGGCATTTGGGCCAAGGTGGACCCCAGTCTGAACAAGCTCCTCATCCTCAACGACGCTGGCCAGCCGCTCGGAAGCGCTGATGTTTATAACGCCATTGTCAGCGGCAATATATCTGGGCTGAGGGTTCGCGCCTTCAAGGAGGGGGAGGTCGTTTCCATCCCCTACGCCGAGGTGAGCGGTGATGACAGCTATTATTATTCCGCCGGTGCCCACCTCGTGTTTCTCCGGCCAGGCTCGGCGAGAAGGCCTTGGATTATCCGCTACCTCTTTCAGCCGGATTTTGCCTATAGCCTGGATGCGAGCCCGCTCGAGCGAGCGTACGAGTGGAGAGGGGTACTTTTTCTTACCTGGTGCGCATCCCTCATTCTGCTGGGCTATGCCATCCTGAAAAGGGGATAGGGATGCCAACCCCGCAAACATTGCTCTTAAGTGTTCGGGTCCGGCCTGCGGCCAAGCGCCCTGAAATCATTAAACTCAGCCCCGTCGAGTACAGGGTCAGCGTCGTTTCTCCGCCCGAAAAAGGAAAGGCTAACCGTGAGGTGAGAGCTATGCTGGCTGAGTATCTGGGCGTTCCAACCTCGCAAGTCCGGATTGTCCACGGCGAAAAATCACGGCTCAAGCTCGTTGCCGTTGAATTCAACGCCTGAAGGTAATGTCGGCGGGAAAGGAGGCGACATGGATGCTTATAACGCCGTAAGCTTCGTCGGCATCTTCATCCTGGCCGCGTTTGCCTGGCTCCTCTCCACCCATCGACGCGTCATCAACTGGCGCGTCGTTTTTTGGGGAATTGGCCTTCAGTTCCTCTTCGCTTTTTTTATCTTCATCCTGCCCGTCGGCACCCGGGTTTTCCTTTTTGTCAATCGAGTTGTGGTCAAGGTGCTCGATAGCGCCACGGCAGGAACGCGTTTCATCTTCGGCCGGCTGGCCATCCCGCCCGGGGCGGTGAGCGAAACGGGTGAATCTCCGCTCGGCAGCATCCTCGCCTTCCAGGGCCTGCCCACAATCATCTTCTTCGCCGGACTCGTCGGCGGCCTCTACTTCCTCGGGGTCATGCCCTTTTTTATCCGGCTCTTCGCCCGCGTCTTCACCAAGTTGATGAGGGTGAGTGGAGCGGAGGCGCTGTGTGTGTCGAGCGAGATTTTTGTCGGTGTCGAATCGTCGCTCGTCATCCGTCCCCATCTCGCCGAGATGACCCGCTCGGAGCTGACGACCATCCTCACAGCCGGGATGTCGACCATCGCTTCGACCGTGCTGGCGGTTTATGTTTTTTTCCTCCAGCAACAGATACCGACTATCGCCGGCCATCTCGTGTCCGCTTCCTTTCTGGCGGCGCCGGCCACCCTCGTCATTTCCAAGCTGATGATGCCCGAGCTCGAAACACCGAAGACGCTGGGGATGGACATCAAACCTACGTACGAAAAAGAGGATAACCTCATCCTGGCCATCATCAATGGCGCCTGGAACGGACTGAGACTTCTGGGGGGGATTATCACGCTCCTCCTGGCTTTCCTGGGTATTCTGGCGCTTCTCGACCTCAGCCTTGGATGGGTTGGCGGCTATCTCAACAGCTGGTTCGGCTGGACTCAGGAGTGGTCGTTCAAGGCGCTCCTTGGCTATATTTTCTATCCGTTCACGCTCACGATCGGCGTTCCGCCATCCGACGCGCTGGCCATCGCTAAGGTCATCGGCGAGAGGGCCGTGGCGACAGAGGTCGCTTCCTATCAGGACCTCGCCCGATTGCTGGCGGAGGGAGCGCTCGCCCACCCGCGCTCAGGGCTTATTGCCTCTTACGCCCTGTGCGGGTTTGCTCATGTCGCGTCGCTGGCCATCTTTGTCGGGGGAATTGGTGCCCTGGCGCCTACCCGCTACAAGGACCTTTCACGATTGGCTTTCCGGGCCCTTGTTGCCGCCACTCTGGTCGGCCTGATGACCGGCGCTGTCGCTGGCACCTTCTTCACCGGAAGCTCCATTCTCCTGGGGAAATAGCCGATATGGGTCATTGACATCACCAGCGCGTTCCCTTTCTTGAAGAACAGATAGAGCGCTCCGGTTCGTCGGCCTCTCGGCGATTTCAGAGGGAGAGTGCGCATGGTGGGTGGAGTGAAAAAATAGGAAGCTGAAGCAATGAAGAGATATGTGATATAATCGCGATCTGATTCTTGTATCGATTGGAGTTGGTTATGGGGAGAGAAAAGCAGTGGGCGGACGATGGAAGGGAAACGCGGTGACGGACGACATGCTGAGGAGGACGAACGATGAAAGGCTTCTTGAAGAGAATTCTCTGGCCGACGGACTTTTCGGCCGAGGCTGAAGAAGCCCTCCGGTATGCGGGCGTTTTCAGTCGAGCTTTCGGGTCGAAAATCATTGCCCTTCATGTGACGCCGGATTTTATGCCCGGCATGTACCAGAACTCTCTTCCTGTCCAGAGGGAGCTCTTGCGGCGGCAAGCGGAATTGAAGGAAGAAGCTCGAGCCAAGCTCCGGGCCTACGAGAAAAGGCGGCGATTGGCTTTTCAAGAGGCTCTTGTCGTCGAAGGCTCGCCAGCCAAGAAGGTCATCGAAGTGGCCGAGAGAGCAAAAGTTGACCTCATCGCCATGGGCAAGCATGGCCAATCGGCCCTGGAAAAGCTCCTCATCGGGAGTGTGACCAATCACGTTCTCCGACATTCGGCGGTCCCCGTCCTGGTGAAGAAGGAGGGAAAACGAATCAAAGCCATCCGCAAAATCCTTGTCCCGACGGACTTCACCAAGGAAGAAGAGGCAGAAAGAGAGTTTGCTTTCAAGGTAGCGCAGGGATTTGGCGCCTCGCTTACGCTCCTCTATGTCCTGGAGCTTTTCGGGCATGAATTCCGGCTCATCAGGGAGATGGTTAAGACGACCGAAGAAAAATTCAAGGCAACTGTCACGACCGGCAAGAAGGACGTTGAGGTGAAAGGAGACATCATCAAGGCGACCAATGCCCACCAGGGAATCACCGAATACGCTCGCCGCCAGAGTTTTGACCTTATCCTCATGGCCACGTGCGTCAGTCCCTTAGGCCGATTTTTCCTGGGGAGCACGACCGAGAAAGTCATCGCCTCAACTGAGCTTCCGGTTTTAGCCCTGCCGCCGAAATATTGTGCCTGATTCTATGACCTTGAAAATGCGTCCCCCTGCCGCCTGGGCCATTGCCCTTGGCTTTGTCCTTCTGGTCTCAAGCTGTGCCCGGCCGTCTCGAGTTGAGCCCGGTCCAGAACCGCGACCTCCCCTCCCGCCCGTGCCCCCGGGCTTTACCCTCAAGCCGTTCCAGATGGCCATGAGCGAGGAAATGCGCCGCTCTTACGGGAGGTCGAACGAAATACTGGTCGGCGTTTTAGCCGGGGTTCGAAACGATGAGCAGATGGGAACCCTCTATTACTTCGATGATTTTAGCCTCTTTGATAAAGAAGCTTTTTCTTGGAGGCCAACGCCGAGTGTCATCGTCGAGGTCCGGCCGAGCTCGGTCAGGCCCGAGATCATTCGCCGCGGCGAGTTTAATAAACTCGTCCCTCTGGACCGAGTCGGAATCTGCTGGGATTACTTCGAGGGCAAACGCTCGGTCTATTTAGTCGAAGGACAGAAGAACCTGGTTTTTCTTAAGGTCGAGCTGGAGGAGACGACGAACAACGCTCGCCGCAACCTCCTCGATGCTTATCCCGTGACCAGGGAGTGCCAGGCCATCGATGTTTTCCACCTCATGATTCGCCGCTTCGTCGAAGGCGACATCGCGTTCCGTGGCGGGATATGAATATGAGTGATGCCGACGGCTTTCTTACGGCCTATGATGTTTGAGAGCTCCGGCCGTGGGGAATCAAGCGAATCTAATAAGAAGCTTTAGTTACAAAGATTTGGATTTAGGGAATGACTGTAAACTCTGGGGTTAGCGTCATAAAGTTGCTCAAGCAAATCAGCCACATTTCTGGAAAAATAGTCAAGAGGGCACTTGATCACTTCACCATTTTCAAGAACACTAAAATGGACATGGGCTATATCGCTATCTATGACAATAAGATTGGCAATGTGCTGTCCCGCCTTCACCTTATTTCCCTTGGACACGAAAATATTCTGGTTCCGCTCAGCTTCAGAAATAGAACCGCCTATTTCGAAATGGTAATCGAGTTCTAACTTCTTGGCAACCCTGATGACGATGCGGTAATTGGTTCCGGGCAACCCCTTGCCGGTGTTGACCTCTATCTTTTCCACTTCGCCATCAGCGCAAGCCAGGAATCTTCCCCGGGAAATTGTATTGAAATCAATTCCGTTATGATATCGGCTCGAATTCATGTCATAGATAGTCCCGTAAGGGCCAATCCATCCACAATCAGATGGCTCGACAGGACTCGAAGTCAGAACTACCATCTGGGGGAGGTCAGAAGAAAAGGGGTTCTTGCAAGATAAGGTGCCGATGAGAAGTAGAGCTACGAAAAGCAAATTGATGATAAGTTGGTTTTGGGTTGGGCTGGCCGAGCGAGACACTTCCCGTCTATCGTGCCGGTGAGATGGCCGTTTGACTACCACCTTCAGTTGATTGCGTCGT
>CAYUKK010000173.1:0-3551 GCA_964445305.1 uncultured Eubacteriales bacterium | reverse complement strand
AAGGATATTCCCATCGGAAAGGTCACGGTGGAGGATGCCGCGCTCGTGGCAGATGAGGAGGTGACCGGCGAGGCGGGTGAGGAGAGGGCGAAGGTCAGCCGCGTCGAGAGTCCGGAAAAGCGTCCGGATTTCTTCGGCTCGTTTTATTTCTTCAGCCAGGAAAAGCCCGTGTTCGACAAGAGCAGGCACAGCAGCGCAGGCCGGGAGCCACGACAGCCACCCCCTCCTTGCTTCGAGATAGCCGACGGGTGAGGGGGTGTCAATCCCCCTCTCTAGGAGGGTAAGCGCACCTCGCCAGGCTCTTTCTGCCCTTGATGGCTGGATGAGGCTTTTTAGCTTGATGAGGCCGCGGGGGAAAAACTCCTTGACGACGATGTCTATTTCCCGACCGCTGGAGAGGCGAAGCCTCACGGCGCTGAGGCGGTTTCTTGAATCGAGAAGGAGGCGAGCATCAGCGCGGCGCCACAAGTTCTCGGGCGAGGCCAGGGCATCGAGAAACGCCGGGTCGTCGTAGGAAAGCAGGATTTCGCCATGATAACGACCGAGCTGAAGGAGGCGGGCCAGGGTTTGGGAAGCCTGACTTCGTTTAAGCTCTTTCTCTTTTGTCATCTGGAAATTGCGAAATGAGAATAAGCCGGGGCTATGAAGTGGCGAGCCAGGATGTCTTTAAGACGTAAACCGAGAGACTTCGGCGTGAATTTCTCCCTGACAAGCTCATAGCCTCTATCGGCGATTGATTCCCGAAGCGACGAGTCGGCGCGAAGCTCCAGAATGGCCCGGGCTAAAGAGTCAGCGTCTCCGGCCGGGGAGAAATAGATATTTTGCCGGTGAGTGAAAAACTCCTGGCAGGCTGGCGTGGCGGCGGTGACGACGGGCTTGCGGAGGGCCATCGCCTGGAAAACTTTGTGGGGGACGACGCGCGCTGCCTTCTCTGTTTGGCCAAAAATTCCCAGGACGAGGTCGGCTTCGTTGGCAATTTTCTGGGCCAGGCTCGACTGGTCCAGCCAACCCTCGAAGGTGACGTTGACCAGGCCGAGCTCGACGGCGAGCTTTCTCGCTCGAGGCCAGGTCTGGCCCGACCCGATAAACGTAAAGTGGATGGTTTTATCTTCTTCCCAGACGCGATGGGCGGCCCTGATAGCCGTTTCCACACCATGGAGGGGAAGAAAGGAGCCAAAAAACATGACGGCGAAGGGAGTGGCCTCCATCCTTTCCCTTCTCGCAGCTGCGGCATCGGCAAGAGAAGCCGTGAAGATGCGGTCGTCAAAGCCGACAGGCAGAACCTCGATTTTCTCGGCGCGCAGCCTGAATTTATGAACATAATAGTCCTTGTGAGCCTGGGTGTCGGCGAGGACAAGGTCAGAGAGTTTAAAAGCGAGGCGGTCGAGCGTGCGGTTCCACCACGCCGGCAGGGAATCCTCAGGCTTCCGCCGCCAATCCAGAATCTTCGTCTCAAAGCGGGAGGCAAGGGGGTCAAAGATGAGCTTTGTCGAGGAAACGCAAGTCAGAGCGCGGGCGAGCGGCACATCCTTCTGACAGAATTCAGGAACAAGAAGAAAAGAGCGGCCGGTTTCGCTCCTCATTTTTCGGCAATGGCGCAAGAACCGGAAGAGAAGCAAGGGATAGCGAAGCCAGAAGCGGCTTCCGTGCCTGGCGTGGACTTGGGTCACGGAGATTCCGCTGGCCCTCAGGCCAAACCGGAGGACCGAGTTCCGGGGATAATCGCAATCATATCCACCAAAAAAACACACATCCATCCTCCCTATTTTCTCCTTATTCCCCCTTTTCTTCAACCTTTTGGTCAACCTTTTGGGGTCGGACCACGCTAATTTTCTATATATCAACAACTTATATCTCGTATTTAGCCATTTCTTGGCCTTAAATTGCCATTTTTGCCGCCAAAATTAATACTTTTTCTCCTCTCTATCCATCGATCTGGAGAGCTTATTTCTATTTTCTCGCGCAACTTGTTTATCCCAATCCACCATGAAGGAAACTGAAAATATCTCAATTTTGGGGCCAAAAATGGCCAATTAAGCCCGAAAAAAGCCAAAAAATTAACGTAAATTATTGATAATAATCATATTAGCATGGTCCGACCCCAAAATGTTAAACAAAATGTTAAAATGGGATGTTGACGGGGAAGGGGGAGTGGGGTAAGATAGGTGGGCAAATACCGGAGGAGAAAATCATGGCCTTAGACCCCGAGCTTCTTGAAATCCTGGCCTGTCCGCTCTGCAAAACTGACGTGAAACTGACTGAGGACGAGAAAGGCCTAAAGTGCGTCCAGTGCCATCGCGTCTATCCAATCAAGGATGACATTCCCGTCATGCTCATCGACGAGGCCACCATTGAGCCGGAAAGAAAGACCAAGGATTGACCTCTCGACCATCGAAAAAATCCTCCTCATCCGTCTTCGGCGCATCGGCGATGTGGTTATGACCACACCCGCCGTGGCCGCTCTCAAGAAATCGCTCCCCCACGCTCACCTCACCTACATCGTCGAAGAGCCCTATCGCCGCCTCGTCGACCGAAACCCCCATCTCGATTCGGTCATCAGCCTGCCTCCAAACCAAAAGCTTCTCTCCTTCATGAGCTTCATCTTCAAGCTTCGCCGGGTAAAGTATGACGCCCTCGTTGATTTTCACGGTGGCCCTCGAGCCTCGCAAATCGCTCTTCTCTGCCGCGCTCGTCTTAAAATCGGATACGAGCTTAAATACAAGGGTTTCTATTATCATGTCCGTTTGCCGCGAGCCCTTCCCGGAGGCGCGCCCATCCACAGCGTGGAAAATCACCTCAACCTCGTCAGGGTGCTCGGTATCTCCGTTGCCGAGCCTCCGCCTCTCGAGCTTCCCCCCGCTCTTCCCCGAGAGAAAAAAAAGGTTGAGAATTTGTGGACCCAGAATGGCCTTGATATCGGCCGGGCTGTCGTCCTTCACATCGGCGCCGGCAATGTCTTCCGGGACTGGGGCGTCGAAAATTTCGCCGCTCTCATCGAGCTCCTCGGGCAAACGCCTGGAGTCAGGGTTATTCTGGTGGGCTCGACCGCCGATAAAGCCCGGGAGAGCGATATCCTGGCGCGGCTCAACCTCCCGGTGCTCTCCCTCGTCGGCAGCCTCAACCTTATTGAACTCCGCGAGGTGATCAGCCGAGCAGCGCTTTTTGTGGGGCCGGATAGCGGGCCGATGCACATCGCCGCCGCTACGCCCACCCCTCTTGTTGCCCTTTTCGGACCCACCCTGCCCGAAAATTTCGCGCCCTGGAAGGCGGAAGCCACAATCATCGCTAGGGACCTCGACTGTCGACCCTGCCGACAACGGCGCTGCGCTTTTCGGGACTTTCGGTGTTTGCGGAGCATTCAGCCCGAAGAAGTCTACGCAGCCTGTCTCCCCTATCTCTAAAATGTTTATGCAGGACTTACCCCAAAAATTTTAGACATCAAAGAGGAATCGCTGAACGAACTGATGTTTTGGGGGTGGGTGAGCTAATTTGAGTCCCTTGGATTGACTGAAGAGAAAGTGCTTAATCCCATCAGCCAGGGCATAGAGCCG
>CAYUKK010000172.1:0-12465 GCA_964445305.1 uncultured Eubacteriales bacterium | reverse complement strand
TCTCGATCTTCCACTTTCCCAAGATTTTTCCATAATCCGGAGCTGCCTGGAAACTCCACCCTAAAGAAAGACAGGAGAGGAGAAAAAAAATGACCATCCCTTGCAGGCGATATGCGCTCCGCCTCATGGACACCTCCTCTTTAAAGAATGGATTTGGAAGCCAGCTATCTGGCTCGTAGCTATGTTATCTAAAAATCGAGAGCCCGGCAACTCCGACTTGGCTACCCTGATTTGCCGATAGAAAATTATCATCAAGCGAAGGTGCTTGATTTTGTAGAAAATTATCACGATAGCGAGTGCACCCGAGGGGTGGCGTGGTTCGGGGGCCCCCCGCCGACCCGAGCGTTTGATGCCAAGGGGAACAGGCGAGGGGTTGGGGTGAGAAAGCCCGTCGAAGCCTGAGCGGGCATGGTTTCTCGAGCGAAGCGAGAGAAGAGCGAAGGCTGAGTCGGAGCGAGTTTGCTCGCCGGGGAAACGAGCGGGCTTCGGAATCCCAACCCCGAGCCTGGCCGGGGGTGAACCACGACAGGACCCGTCGGGTGCTTTGATCGGCAATTTCGGGTGGCTATGGCCACCTTGACAAACAAAGGGGAGTTGAGGATGATTCGGGAAAATGGAAATACTGAATTTCCAAGAATACCAAAAGAGGCTTGAAGCTGCTCTCGCTTGTCTGGCCGAAGCCAGGATCATCGAGCGCATCTGGAAAAAAGACTGGACAGTCTGGAAGAGGAAGCCCGAAGAAATTGCGAATCGCCTCGGCTGGCTCACCGCCCCCCAAGAATGCAGGAAAATCCTCCCTCAGGTCGAAAACCTTGTCAGGGAGATGAGGCAGGAGGGCTATCGCCGGGCGCTTCTTCTGGGCATGGGGGGGTCGAGCTTAGCCCCGCTCGTCCTGAGCACGATTTTCCGCAGAAAACCTGGTTTTCTGGAGTTAACCGTCCTCGATTCAACTCTCCCCTCGATGGTCCTCAACGTAAGCCGGAAGCTCCAGCCAGCGAAGACCCTCTTCATCGTTTCTTCGAAATCCGGGACGACGGTGGAAACCTCGGCGTTGTTTAAATATTTCTGGAATCAAACCCTCCATTCTCTTGGGAAAAAAGAAGTGGGACGCCATTTTATTGCCATCACGGATGAGTCCACTCCGCTGGCCATGGAGAGCCGACGGCTTCGTTTCCGCTCACTTTTTTTCGGGGAACCTGATATCGGCGGCCGTTTTTCTGCCCTTTCGGCCTTCGGACTTGTCCCGGCTGCCCTCTTGGGCATCAAACTTAGCCGAATCTTGGAATCGGCCGAGACGATGGCTGAAAAATGCGAAAGGACAGCCAACCTCAGGGCCAACCCAGGCGCGTTCCTGGGCGCAGTCCTCGCCACCATGGCTGAGGGGGGTCGGGATAAGCTCACCCTGCTTCTTCCTTCACGGCTCAGGTCCTTTGGCCTGTGGCTCGAGCAACTCATTGCCGAAAGCACGGGGAAAGAGGGTAAGGGAATATTGCCCGTCGAGGGGGAACCTCCTGGCCCGCCTCGAGTCTACGGGAAAGACCGCTTCTTTGTCCATATCGGCTTCAACACCGGGACGGACGCCTCAACGAACAAGACGCTCCAGGTATGGAAGAAAGCCCGGTTCCCTATCTTGTCTCTCTCTATTCCCGATGCTTCCTCCCTGGGCGGTCAATTTTTCCTCTGGGAGTTTGCCATCGCCGTTGCCGGACATTTTCTCAGGATCAACCCCTTCGACCAGCCCGATGTCGACAAAACCAAGAAAAAAACCCATGGCTTCCTCGAGGCTTATCAAAAGACAAAGACCATGGACGAAAAAAAGCCCTGTCTTTCGGAAAAAGGAGTGAGCTTATTTTCGGGCCAGAAGGCGTACACTCTGGTCGAAGGCTTAAGAAAATTTCTCGACGAGGCCCAGCCTGGCGATTACATCGCGCTCCAGGCTTTCTTACCATCCACGCTGGCTGTCCATCGCCGCCTTCAGGAACTCAGAGCGCTCTTGCGCGATAAAACAGGACTGGCGGCCACCCTGGGTTACGGGCCGCGGTATCTCCACTCGACAGGTCAACTCCACAAGGGCGACGGAGGAAGAGGGCTCTTCCTTCAGCTCACTGCCAGCGCGGCGGAAGATATCCCCGTGCCAAATTCTCCTGGATCGGAGGACAGCGCGCTCACTTTCGGGGTACTCAGCACCGCTCAAGCTTTGGGGGATGGAGCGGCTCTCCGATCTTCGGGCCGGCGCCTCATCCGTCTTCACATCGAGGGAGAAGTTGAGAAAGGCCTCCGCTACATCCTCTCCGTTGCTCGAGAATGCTTTGGCTCCCCGGTGCCGGGAACGTTTTCTTTTTGAATCTAACCCTGGGGAAAGACCGGTCTAATAGAGGCCCGCAAAAAGAAGGTCAGCGTGGAAAAGCTCGCGCGTTTGACGCCGGGTTTTCCAATCGACGGTATCCTTGATTTTGATGTAGAACCAGAATCTATCAAAAAGCCGAAGCTTCTTGATGTAATAGCGGGCAAAATCGGCCGCTTGATCGACCAAAATCTTGCCGAGTTCTTTGCCCTTCTCATCGTAGACGACGATTTTATAGCTCTCACTTCCAGCGGCCTCGGTTTTCTCGAGTTTTCCGAAAATTTTCGCTTTATCCTTCCCTTCCCAGTCCTTATTCCTGTCGTAACCCTTGATCGTCAAGACGGGAAATTCCGCCCGCTCCTTAAGGTCGAGGTGGTCTTCCAGAGTGACACTCTCCGTTCTCGTAAAAACATTCCTGTAGACGGCCCCTTCCTTGACTTCGATGCTATTGGCCACCAGCACAGAGGGCTCTCCCCCCAGGAGCTCTCCTTTTACCCGGACCTCTTTCCCGCCAAGAAAGCTCGCATCCTGCCCTTCGATACTCCCCTGGACAACGATGTCAAACCCTTTGGCGGAGGGAAGATAAAAATACTTACCCACTCCGACTTTGACCGTCCCCTCAAACTCCTGCCCCGCGCCGGCCGGAGCCTGGGATGATTTCGCGGCTGCGGATTCTTGAGCCGCGAGGTTCGGGCTTGAGACAATAAGAATTAGAGCGAGCACACCGACAAAGCACTGCCAAAGCTTATCGCCATTGGTCATCGAACATACCTCCAATCTGGAATCAAACCGCAGAACCCTTGAAAGGAGGATAATTTATACCACTGGCCAAAACAAAAGTAAAGGGGAAATTTATATCCTAAAATGAACCTCAGTTATTTCTCTTGACCACCCTGCCCCCGGCAGAAGAGGAACGTCTCGAAGCTGGAGCGGACCTCGAAGGCGCGAAAGAGCGTGAGGGAGAAGATGAAAAGGAAGGCGAGGACCGGAAAGAGGTGCGCGGCGCCCCTATGGACGGAGACCCTACGGATGGAGAGGAGGAGGAGAAAGAACGGGGAGCCGAGAAGATGGATTTGGGGGCTGAAAAAAAGGAAGAGGGACGGGAAGACGCGCTGGGCGAATAATCCTTAGGCCGGCCAATTGTCGGGTTTGGAGCAAAGAGGCGAGGTATCTCTCTTGCTACGGAGTCTGTTCTATTCCTCGAAGGATAGACCCGGGTGGAAATCGAAGGAGAAGCAGAATCGGAAGCCACACCGCTCGTTCGAGAGGTGGTATAGGATTTCTTGAATGGTTGCGTATCAGACCTAATTCGCCGCGACGATGAGGCTGAAGGTTCAGAAAAAGGGCTCAAGGGTCGAATCGCCGGACTCGATTCTCGCTTGATCGATGGGTATCTGCTTATAGTCTCTCTCCTTTCCCCTTGTTTTTCTCCAGCCCTCAAACCAGGCTCCCACTGACCGGCTGAAGGGCTGAGCCGACCTTTTCCAGTCGACGAGCTCTCCCTGCCTGGCAGAGCAGACGGACGGCTTGAAGTGGCCAGGCTCCTGTTGGTCGGTCTGATCTGAGGAGCCGTCAGCTCGCTCGACCCAGAAGGACGGGACAGCGCCGAGCGCAAGGCCGTCGGCTTGATATCGGGCTGCCGTCCCTGCAGGGTAATCTGACCCAAGCGAGAAGCCTCGACATGGCTCAAAGCAACCCGAGAGACATCAGGCGATTGGAGCTGGGATCGATGGACAACGGTCAGTGCCCGCGAATGGGCTGGGTAATAGTAGTGGTGGTAGCGGTCATAAAAATAATTGTTGACGATGACCACCGGCCTGTTGTACCAGCTCAACGGACACCAGCCGATATAATCATAACCCCAGTACCAGTGGACCCAGGCGGGCCCCCAATGCCGAGTGGGAATCCAGTACCAACCGAGGCCCAGTCGCCAATGCCACCTTCCGTAATGGTATACACACCAGCCCCAGGGTTCGTAGGATACCCAGGTCCAGCCACAAATGGGGTACCAAACCCAGCGGCCATAGTAGTAAGGCCGCCAGTCGGTATAAACGATATAGGGCACCCAGACATACCCGTATGGTCTTTCATAAACCCAATAGCCATTCGATTCGAGCTCGGCCTCGTAGACATCGAGCTCGTCAGGCAGGTAACGCCGTGAAGCGTACTGGCGGAGCAACGAGTCCCGATCCTGGTTCCAGTGGTCAAAATCGTCCCGTCTTGAAGAAAGAACAGTCTGAGTTCCCAGGTGGCCTGCGGAGGCGACAAGGCTTTCCCGACTCCCGACAAGTTGAGACCCTCCTTCGCCCGCTGCCTCCATGGAACCTTCGACAACGGAAAGAATCGTTTCCCCCTCTCTTCTCATGTCCAGCCGGTAAAGGCCTTCTTCGAGAACGTAAAAGGAAGCATCAGGCGTGTGGACTTCGAAAGTTTTTTCTTCACGGAGATAGCTTATCCTCACGTAAACGCTTCCGGCCAGGAGATGAAGCCTGACCCGGTTATCCCCCTCCCTCGGCATGGCCGAAAACTCGACTTCCGTGCCGTTGTCCAGACGGAGGTAATTCCTTCTCCCAAAATGGACTTCGGCCCGGCCAACCCGGGTGACTAGCTTATCCCCCTCGACCAGGGCGAGGTTAACGATGCCCTGCTCTGTGCCCAATTCGTTCGCCCGCTCAACATAAACATCGCCCTTGACGAACGACAACCGGGCGAAACTCTCGGCATAGTATCCTTCCTCCTCAGCCATACCCGCCAGAGGCCATAGCAAGACCAGAGCCATGAGCATCATCGTCCTTTTTCTCATCTCTCGTCTCCTTCCCAACCCCATAAGAGCAAGTCTCATGCCAACTGGTCTTTGCCTGAAAAGAAAGTTATTCCCCCCGCCTTGTCCTCAATTGATTACAATTGATAGTAAAATGGGGACGGTCTTCGGAGAGAACCGTCCCCAATTTTTCTTACCACCAGTGCCAGAGCGGCCGGGGGAACCTGTCTCTTCCCCAGAAAGGCCGCACCCGGCCGCCGGGTCCCCAAGCCGGGCCCCAGCCACCTCGGCGTCCAAAAGCACCCATCCTCCAGCCCCGCCAAGCCATCATCCGCTCTCTAAAGTTCTTCATTTTTTCCAGCTGCTCGGGAGTGAAGATTTTTTTTATTTCTTCGCCATGCTTGATGGCATTCTTCATCTGCGTCGCTCTCAACTTGAATATCTCGTCGATAAGACCGTTTATCTTCTTCTCGTTCGCCTGGGGGTCCTTCCTCAGCTCCCGGAGCTCAGAATGGAGCTTCTCCATCTGCTCGGCGAAGGCTTTCCTCTCCTCCCTCCGCGCTTTCCGAAACTCCTCGAGCTTAGCTTTCTGTTCAGGAGTCAAGTTCAGGAACTCCCCGGCCAGTAAGCGGGGCCTCCATTCCGGGTCTCGAGCGGGTTGAGCGCTGGCGGAATAGGAGCCGAAAAGCAAGAACGTGGCCAATAAGCTCAGGCCTGTCAGCACCGACCATTTTTTCATTCTCTACCTCCTGTTCAATTTTTCATAATAATTAGACAGCGGCCGAACGCCTTCCTTGGCGAACATCCCAGACTCTTAGCCCGGAGGAAGATAGATAGGCAGGGAGCAGCCGTATTCCGGAGCCCAAAGAAATAATTTCCTCCAGCATCCTTCGCCGGCGTTCATCGTCCGCGTCGGCCAACACGGTCATCGAGCCACCACGGCCGCCAGCACCGTTCACCTTCCATCCAGATGCCCTGTACCTTTTGGCCACCCGGATGACAGCGTCGGCCTCAGGGGAAATGAGCTCGGGAAGGAGCTTCCTCTGGTATTCATTATTTTCCACCATCATCTGGCCATAGGAATCAAGGTCGCCAGCAGCAAGAAAGGTTCTCGCTTGCTCCGGAAGCTTCTTCAACGCTTCAAGGATTTTCCTGCCCGACCCTCCCCTCTCCAGAGAAGAAACAACTCGCTCATGGAGGACCGAGGAACAGTGGGGCCGGCCAAGGTAGATAAGAGAGAGGCGACGCTCAAGCTCATGCTGGATTTCATCGGGGAGGTTGATTCTGGTGACTTGAAAGCGAGGGTATTGGGGCATGTGGATAAAGCAAACACCGCCATAGGCCGCGGCCACCTGGTCTTGGATTCCACTCTGCATACCGAGGTCTTCTGTTTCCACGAGGTGAGCCAGACGCGCGACTCGGCTCGGGAATAATCTCTCGCCACGCAGATGGAGCAACGCGCCGAGCAGGGCAACACAAACGGAGGCGGAAGTGCCAGTAGAAATGCCAGCCGGGACGGGAGAAAAAACTCTGATTCTAACCTCGAGCTGAGGAGCTGGCGGGACCCGAGCAACAACCTGCTGGAGCAAGGGATGAGGCGAGGAGGAAGGATGACGCGGGTCGACGAGAAAGCTCTGCCGGTAATTTTCGGCGCGGAAGAAAACATTCTTTCGCCCCACCTTCCGGTCTGGCCGGACCTTGATTTGGACCTCGACGGGCGGACTGATCGCCAGGTTAAGAACCCAGCCTTCCCCGGCAAACCACGTATCGGTCCAGCCGCCGATGTCGTTGATTCTAAGGGGCGCCCGGCTGTGGATGACCCTTTCCACTTCTCCCCTCAGGATTCTCGGCGGTAGCGAAGCTGGTCGATCGCCACCGCCGCGACGATGATCGCTCCAATGATGATTTCCTGGATGTAGTTGGGCCAGCCCATCATCGTGCAGCCATTGCGCAGGAAGGCCATGATGAAAACGCCAATCATCGAGCCGAGGATGCTTCCCTGCCCGCCGTTCAAACTGCCACCGCCAATGACCACGGCCGCGATGATGTCGAGCTCGAGCCCCATGGCCACGGTCGGGTCGCCCACCGTCAATCGAGAAAATTGCATGACTCCGCTCAAACCGCAGCAAAGGCCGGCCAGGGTGTAGATGAATATTTTCGTCCTCTTCGTCCGAACGCCACAGAGCCTGGCCGCCGCTTCGTTCGAGCCGATAGCAAAGACATGCCGGCCAAACACGGTCAAGCGGAGCACGAGGGCCATGATGATGGCCAGAACGACCATCACCCAGATGCCGGGGGCGACGAGGAGCCAGGCCGGTTGAGGACTCCTGGCCATCAGATCGTTGACCCAAGTGATGGGGGCGTCAATCTTCTGGTTTCCGGCCAGCCATTTGGCTGCGCCACGGGCCATTCCCAACATACCTAAGGTGACGATGAACGGGACGAGCCGAAGTGAGGTGATCAAGCTGCCGTTGATAAGGCCGATGAGCCCGCCCGTCAAGATACCAGCCAAAACACCCAACCAAGGCGACAGGCCGGCGTTGATGAGGAGGGCGACGACACAGCTCGACAGGGCAATGTTCGAGGCAGCCGAAAGGTCTATCCCACCGCCGATGATGACGAAGGTCATTCCCAGTGCTCCTAAGGCGACAATCACCGACTGAGTGGCCACACTCTTGAAATTGGCCAGCCGGAGAAACTTGTCCTGGACTTCGGGCATGAGGGAAAAAATGAGGATGACAAGGAAAAGGCCAGCAAAAGGCCCCAGCATCCTGATCAGGGCCCGGAAACCAGCCGCGCCTTCTCGATTGCTTCTCCACAATGACATCGCTTGCCCCTCACCTTTTCAGTTACCCCTCTTTCCTCCCGCCGCTGCTTTGCCCGTGACCGCTACCGCCATCAGGCTTTCCTCATCCCACTCCGAAACGGGTTTTATCTCGACGAGCTCGCCGCGGTGGAAAACGGCGATGCGGTCGCAAACTCCAAGCAACTCGGGAAAGTAAGAGCTGACGAAAAGAATGGATTTGCCCTGGGCAGCCAGCTGACCCATCCACTCATACACATGGGACTTGCTGACGATATCAATCCCCCGCGTCGGCTCGTCTAAAAGGAGCACATCTGCTTCTTGGTGAAGAAGACGAGCCAGTGCCACTTTTTGCTGGTTTCCTCCCGAAAGGCGAAGAACCGGCTCCTCAGGGTGACGGGCCCTTATTTTCATCCGATTCATCCAGCGCTGGACAGATTTCCGGCGCTCGGCCAAGCGAAGAAAACCAGACCGGCTATAAGGCCGGAGATGACTCAGGGTGATGTTATCGGCGATAGAGCGGTCCAGAGCCAGCCCTTCTCCCTGTCTATCTTCACTGAGGAAGCCGATGCCCCGGGCAATCCTCTCCCTCGGTCCATCCCCGGCCATCTCCTGACCGGCGACGCAAATCACGCCTTCCTCCAAGGTCTCCAGGCCAAAGACAGCGCGCAAAAACTCGGTCCTCCCCGAACCGACCAGGCCAGCCACGCCAAGGATTTCTCCCCGATGGAGGGTCAGGTCAATCGCCTTTTTCATCCTTTTGGCCCTCAATCGGCCGACGGTGAGGATAGGTTCACCGACAGGATGGTCGGGCCGAAGGAAGAGGCGCTGCATTTCCCGTCCCACCATCATCTGGATGAGCTCACCGACAGAAGTCTCGGCCAGGCTTCCCGAGCCAACCTTCTTTCCGTCCCGGAGAACAGTAAACCGATCAGCCACCCTCTCGACTTCTTCCAGAAAATGGCTGATGTAGATGATGCTCACTCCCTGACGCTTGAGCTGGCCAATGATCTCGAAAAGACGGCTCGCGTCCTCGGCCGAAAGCGAGCTCGTCGGCTCGTCCATGACGAGAATCCTTGCCTTCTGGAGAAGGGCTCGGGCAATTTCGACCACCTGGCGCGAGGCGACACCCAATCGATGAACGGGGATCTCAGGGTCGATCTCCGGATGATGGATTTGATAAAGAGCTTGCCTGACTTTTTCCCTCATGCGGCGACGATGGAGCCATCCCAGGGTATGCCATTCTTCCCCGAGCATGATGTTCTCTTCGACCGAAAGATGGGGAGCCAAGTTGAGCTCCTGGTAGATGACTGAGATTCCCATCCTCCGGCCTTCGAGAGGGCTCGTCGGAGAGTAGGGAAGGCCGTCCATATACATCTTGCCCCGCGTTGGTTTGATAGCGCCGCTCAGGATTTTGATGAGCGTGCTTTTTCCAGCTCCGTTTTCTCCCAGCAGGGCGTGCACCTCGGCCCGGCGGAGGTCAAAGTCGACATCATCGAGGGCCCATGTCGCGCCAAAGTTCTTGGTGATATGCTCCATCCGGAGCAGCAGCGGAGAGCTTAGTGCCATGGCCTACAAGTCTGGATGGCCGGAAAAATCGGGCAAGAGGAGGGCACGGATGTCCGGCTCATCCATGTTCTCGCGTGTGACCAGGTAAACCCCCGTGTCGATGACCGGGTCGATGGGCTGGCCGCGCAGGTGAAGAACCATCTGTTTAACACCCAGGTAACCCATTTTCACCGGGTTCTGAAGAACAAGGCCGAAAATATGCCCGTCCCGGAGCGCCTGGACAAGCTTGGGCGAGCTGTCGAAGCCGACAAGGATGACTTTCCCAGCCAGGTTCATCTCCTGAAGAGCCCTAAGAGTGCCAAAAGTGCTCGATTCATTAGGACAGAATATGCCGTCGACATCGGGGAAGCGACTGAGGAGGTTTTCGGCCAGCTGGTAGGCACTCTCCGTCGTCGCGCCCGCATACTGATCCTGGACAAGGAAAGAAATCCCCGGTCCTTCCTCCCGCATCGTATCCACAAACCCTTGTTCTCTCTGTGTCGTTGAAGCCGAGCCCACCTGGTAGCGGATGAGAAAGATTCTGCCTTCTCCTTTGAGGAGTTCAATCATTCGGCGGGCCGCGATCACCCCACCCTTGTAATTATCGGTTGCGACATAGCTGAGGTAATCACTTCCCTGAAGCCCTGAATCGATGATGACGACCGGAATCTTCTCTCTGACCGCGTCGCGGACAGGCCGGCAGAGGGCTATCTCATCGAGGGGGGCGAGGACAATCCCATCGACCCCGCGGCTGATAAAATCCTCGACAACCGTAATTTGCTGGGCGCGGTCGTCTTCCTTCTGCGGACCCTTCCAGATGACTTCGACTCCAAATTCTTCTGCCGCCTGCACCGCGCCAAGGTGGATGGCTTTCCAAAACTCATGCGTCGTCCCTTTCGGAATGACCGCGATTCGGGCCTTCCCCGATTTCACCCTCGCGGCGGATTTCTCTTCTCGCGACGCGCAGGCAATAAACGACAGGAAAATGAAAGGAATAAGAAAAGCCCGCCATCCGCCGCGTTTCATCTCGCAATAAGACTATGGTCAGGAGTGAGAGAGCAGTTAATCCTTCGCCGAGGCCATCCCCCTTGCCCTGTCGCTCGTCTTGGTTAGACTCGTCAATCAGCGTGAATTTAAAGCTTCTTCAGGATGGGCATCCCGGTTTTGGCTGTCTCCACCACCTTGTACCCGGCTGGTACCTCATCCAGGGCGCCGGGCCGGACATCCCGAGCGAAATAATAGATGACTTGATTTCTTCCGCCCTTCAGGGTCACCGAGCGGGAGTGCAGATAGTACTTGACCCCTTTCTTGTTTGTGAATTCATAGGCCATGCATAACCTCCTTCGGAATCACTCACCAAATATCCTCTTTACTCTCTCCGACCTTGTCCTGTATTTATAAAAAAAAGAAACCACTGTCAAGCGCAATTTTCTTCTTTTCTCGTCTCAATGAATGAACCCGACCGAAGGGGGAAGGTCGGCCGGGATGATCGGGCCGAATTCCTCCTCGTACCGCTTAATGTTCGCCAGCATCGCCTCCAGAAATCTCTTGGCATGGGCCGGGCTCAGGATGATCCGGGAAACCAGTTTGCCCATCGGCCCGTCCGGAAAGATGAACGCAAAATCAAAAATGAACTCCTCCCTTGTATGGCGGATAGCGGCCAGGTTGGAATACTGTCCGAGAGCGATGTGTTCATCGACTTTAATGTCAATCTTTTTTTCCTCCACGGCGCCTCCTCTCCTGAAATCATGGTTGATTCCATTTTCTTCCAAGAAGAAAAAAATAGCAACATAAAAAAATAAAAAAAAGCTCTTTACATTTGCATCTTTCTTGGTATAATAGAGGTGGCTTTCTTGCGCGGGCTGGAGAAAGCCCCCACCTTTTTGGTTCCCATCATCAACCCCCCTTTTGCTGACAACAGCCCGCACCTTTCTCCTCTTTTTCTCTCTCCTCTTCAGCTCCACTGGGGTTCCTCTGAAGGCGTAACTTTCCAGAATTCTTCTCTCCAGACGAAAAAAGGGAAAGAAAAAATTGTTGAATTTTAGTTCAGTCTATGGGGTCACCCTCGGGGTACTTGGCGATGACCTCGAGAGGGACTTCGAAAACTTTCCCCCATCCCCCGAAACGCTGGACAACCCGGGGACTGGTTAAACCTCTTTTCTTCCCGTTCTCGATCAAATAAACAGGCCGATTGGGACGGTTGCTCTGCTCGATGATCAACCAGCCCTCGAAGGTCAGCTCGATCATGCTTCCTTCCTCCATCTTGTCCAACGTATCCTGACTGACCTCGACAAGATACTTCCACGGGTCCTTTCCTCGCTTGAGGTCATAGTTATAACGGAATAGGCTTTCCAGATCTTTAAAGGCATGGCGGACGAAACGACCAGGGCCTCTCCGCTCAATCATGTAAACAGTGTCGGCTCGTCCTTTGACGTATTTCTGGTGGAGATAAGCAAGGTTATCGGACATCGGCCACCGCGAGAATTCTCCGTCCATGGCGTCAAGAAGACTCCGGCAATCCGACAATGCATAGGGCATGACTCCGGCTTCTCTCATCGTCCCTTCCAAATCGCGAAAGGCTTGGGTGAGGTAAAGAAAAGCGTTGTAGAGGTTGGTCCTCAGGAATCCAGCCCGGAAATAATTGGACTGTTCGGAAGCGAGCCGCAAAAAAAGCCGACAGCTGGCCAGGAATGTTTCGGATTTAAAGAGCACGGCCTGTTCCTGGTCAGTGATCGTGTTGTTCCAGCCCTTGAAATGGTCAAAGCTACTCTGGGCGATGAAACTGGCTTGTTTTTCGAGCTCCAGGGCGAGGTTATAGATTTGAGCCCTACGGTCAGCCTGGGCGGCAAGAACGAGCGAGAAACATAAGCCCAAACCGACCAACAGTCGACCCTCGTGGCGCTTTTTCATCCTCACCTCCAACATCGTTCTCAACTTTGTTTAAAATACTCAAGCCCGCTCAGGAAATTATCTCTTTCATTATATCAGAATTCCGTCGGCGCTCAACTT
>CAYUKK010000171.1:0-13129 GCA_964445305.1 uncultured Eubacteriales bacterium | reverse complement strand
GCGCAGTTGCAAAGAGGGGCCGTAACCCGTAAAATAAGGCCGCCGGCTGAGGTTAGCTCGGCCGGTTGCGAGCGGGCATAACTCAGCGGTAGAGTGCCAGCTTCCCAAGCTGGGAGTCGCGGGTTCGAATCCCGTTGCCCGCTTTTTTTATGTCATGAAAGAATGGGAGCTTATCGTCGACAAAGACCCTCTTCCCGGGTCGCTCAACATGGCCGTGGACGAATATCTCTTCCGTTCGCTCCCCTCAGCTCCTCAAACCTGCGTCCGTTTCTACCGATGGGAGAGGCCAACCGTCTCCCTGGGCTATTCGCAGGTGGCCGAAAGGGTGGTGGCCGTGGAGTTGTGCCGTCGCCTGGGCGTCGATATCGTCCGGCGAATGACCGGCGGCAAGCTCGTCCTTCACCACCGAGAAGTGACGTATTCCATCTGCTCGTCCGATGCGAGCGTCTTTTCTATGAGCCTCGCTGAATCCTACCGTCTCATTTCCTGCGCCCTCATCCAGGGACTGGCGGAGATGGGGCTCCAAGCCAGGCTGGCCGGCCGGCCCCCTCATTCCTACCCGAGAGGAAACTTGCCTTGTTTTTCTTATCCAGCTGAGAATGAAGTTGAAATAGACGGCCGTAAAATCATCGGCAGTGCGCAGAAAAGGGTCGGTCCTCGTTTTCTCCAGCATGGATCCATTCTTCTCGAGAGCGACGCAGCGCTTCTCCGCCAGGTCGTTTCGCTTTCGGCAGAAATCGGCCAGCTGCGCATGATTTCTCTTGCTGAGGCTCTGGGAAGAAAAGTGGATTTTGAATGGGCGGTGGACAGGCTTATCCATGGCTTCGAGGCGTACTTTGAGATTCGGTTCAAGCCCAGGATTTTCTCTGCTGAGGAATGGCGCCTGATCGAGGAGATAGAGCGGACAAAATACGCCTCCGAGGATTGGACGCTCCGTCGGCGGGAGAGCCCAAAATTGGCGATTGGAATTTCCTGAGTGGCGAAAGAACTTTCGATTATGCAAAATAGGGGGTATAGGTAGACACCCGAGGGGTGGCGTGGTTCGGGGGCCCCCCGCCGACCCGAGCGTTTGAGGCCAATGTTCTACCTCCTTGAGAATGAACAAAATAGTCCGCGAGGGGGCGCCGGGGGTGAACCGCGACAGGACCCGTTGGGTAATTCTATCGGCAAATCAGGGGAGAGGCCGACTGTTGATTTTTTCAAGCGCCGGTGATAGCATTTCTATCCGAGGTGCTCCTGGGATAAGAGAAGATGAACGAGATTGAAGAACTTTCCAAGCTCGAGGTGGAGAGCCTGCCGCCCCTGCGGCCGATCGTCCTTGATGACTTGCATGAGAAGACCCTGAGAAACCTCCATCTGGAGCTCGGCTCAGGACCGGTCTTGTACCTTCTCTCCCCTTCCTATTCAGTTCTCAACCCGGCGCCGAGCGAGACGGTGCGCGATTTTCTGGACAAGAATGAAAGGTTGCTCGACTATATCCGGGAGTACATCATCCGCAACCTGGCTGTCTATTCCGTCCTCCTCGATGTCAACAGCTATTTCGTCGAACAGAACAGTTACCTCGTCCTGGCCCGCCTGCGGGAGAAGGACTCGGGCGGCCGCCGCTTCGAAATCAAGTTCTACACCAACTCGCCGCACGAGATAACGGCCCACTATGAGGATAAAATTTACATTGGCCGCGATTTCATCGACCTCTTCAACTTCAAGCGGAAATATTTTGGCGTCAAGGAAATGATCATTTCCCTTAAGGACCAGAACGAGGTCTTGATCGACAAGGCCCAGGAAAAGCTGAAGAATCCCCTCCAATACAGGTCGTTTTTCCAAGAGATCAAGGAGCTGGTCAACGACCTCCGCTCCGAAAGCCTCCTCATCCTCCAATCGCTGCCGCCTTACCTGGATTTCGGCAAGCTGAGCGAGAAAGACCTGATCGATATCAACGCCCAATACCGGACGATCAACCATTATGTGATTGAGCTCCATGACGAGGTGGACGAATTCGAGAACGTCCTCCATTTCAATAAAGAGAATGATTTCGTCCGCTACGTCACCAAGTACAAGAAGGACGTCACCAACCTCATTTCCTACTTCAACATTAAAATCAATGGCTTGCTGACCCAGAAGATTTACGGGCTGAAAAACAAGGAAAAATAGGGCCTATCGGGGGGATCCTGCCTCGAGGCGGATGTTGCTGTAAGTCGTGAAGAGGGAGATTTTCGGCCTGTCTCCCATTTCCACGAAGGCGCGGGCCGTCGTCAGGTTGTCCTCTTCTTCGATATGGATTTCGCCCGGCAGTCGCCATTGGATTTTCCCGTTTTTTGTCCGGGCTTCGAGGGGGTATTTTTCTTCCTCCGGCCAATAGAGGACAATGGGGGAGTAGTCGCAGCGGACGTCGAGCGGGGCAGTAAGGGGGAGAGGGGAGAGAAGAACTTTGCCGTGGGAGACAGCGATCGTCGCCTTTCCGGAAAAATCGACGAGCTCCACATCCTCATAGGAGGAGGAGACATGGATCTCTTCCCCGATGATAGCTCGGCCATCAAGGGCCAGGTTTTTCCCGGAAATCCAGATGCTGCCGCGGACGTCGTTGAGCTTGACGCGGCCGTAACGATTGTCAATCCTCACGTTACCGCCGACTTCATCGGCCTCGACGGAACAGTGGCGGGCCCGGATGTCCACCGGCCCAACGCGAAGGAGGGTGATGGGCTCGTAGGAATTCTGGATTTCGACGCCACCGGCCAGGTTCTGGCCGACGACGGCGGTGTGGGGGGCGTTGACCGTTACCTTTTTCTCGATGTCACGGAGGTCAATTCTTGCGTACGATGTCTCAATCGCCATCTCGCCCCGGACCGATCGCGCCGTAACATCGGCATGCCGACTTTTCACCCGGCACCGGGACTGGATGTTTTCGAGCTCCACGGGTTCATAGGTATTCTCGAGCTCGACTTCTCCTCTGACGTCCGTGGCCACCACCCGGCCATGGCGGTTTGAGATGACGGAATTCCCCACGGCCTCAACCTTGACCAGGCCGTGGGAATTCATGACTTCCACCCCCATATTCTCGGGGCAGGTGATGCGGAAGCTCGTCTCGAAATTCCTCTTTTTGAATTCCGACCGGTTGGTGCTGAGCTTGATGGCCTCCCCGTCACGGTCGAAGATAGGATGGAGGCTTTCCGCCACCTGGCGAGCCCTTGCTTCATTCCGGCGCCAGATTTTCTTTTTTAAGGTGAAGGTGATTCTGTCCTCGGTTGCGCCGGCTATCTCTACACTACCGTGAGCGTTAGTCACCTTCAGAAGGGCCGGGAGGGGAGCTTCGATGACTCCGGATTCTTCAAAGGCGTAAGCGTTCCAGTCAAAAGCGACATAATCTTCCCAGTCGAAGCGCAGCTTTCCCGTCTTGGCGTGGGTAAAGAAAATGCCGGCCGCGACAACGAGAATGAGGATGATGATTTCTTTCGCTTTCATGGTCGACCCTGCGTCTCTTTGGAGCTGGGCAGTTCCCCTTTTCTCTCCTTCAGCCCAAAATAGAGCTTCCAGGCTCCCCAGATGATCAGGGCGACTGGCCAGAGGCGGGCGATAATATCCCAGACGTCAATATCGAAGTTGTCCAGAAAAAAGATGAGACCGATGAGGATGAGGATGATGCCCCAGACTAACGCATCGCGTTGTTTTTTAGCCATAGTTTCCTCCTTCCGTTGTCCTAATTGCCCTTGGCGAAATAATCAACGACGAGCTTGGCACCGATGATGATGACGACAACCGGCCATAAATCGAAGATCCTCTTGTAGCTGATAACGTCAAAGTTGGCGAGGATGAGGATGCCGCCGAGGACAATGAGCAGGATGCCCCAGAAAATGGAGCCCGTCTTGACGATGGCCGTTAACTCTTCCTCTTCGACCTGGCTGACCGCTTCGCTCTCCAGTGCGCGCCGGTTGATTCGTTCCGCCACCCGGACGGAATCGATAATCTGAAAAATATAGAACCCCGCCAGGATGAGGCCAGCAAAGGGCTGGGCGCTTCCGTGACCCTGCATGGTGACAAGACCAGCGAAGATGAAAAGGTAAAGAAAACCTTTGAGGATTTCCCCGTTGTAAAAGGCGCCGACGCCGAAGGGAAAGAAGCCCGACAGGACCCCGGCCAGCGCCGGCGACTTCAACGGTTTTTTCACGACGGTCTTTTCTTCCACGATGATTCCTCCTCATGGTTAGCACTATTTTCTCCTCCGCCAAGGAGATTCCACTCCTTGATGGAGACGAGAATATTCTCTTTATAGGCGTTCAGGCGGCCGGCCAACTGGCCAGCTCTGGCCAGAAGCTTTTCCACCTGGCTGTAGCCGAGATGGAGTTGGCGGTCGATAGACCGGTCGATAGCCGGCCGGCTGGGGTTAAAAAAGTAGAAGGAGAACAAAACGAGCAAAACCGTGGCCGCAGCAAGAATGGGCTGGAGCGATGGCTGAACTAAGAAATCCAGGCTCAATCTGAGCTTGAATTTCAGGTGCTTCTTCATACTCGGGATGGCGTAAAGCTTGGCTTGAAGGTCGGCGCTGATCTCAAGCTCAGGGAAGTTCCGGAGAGTGAGACAGGTGGCCTCGAGGTCGGCGAGAAGAAGAGAACAGGCAGGGCATGACCGGAGGTGTTCCTCGACGAGATTTTTCTCCGCGGCCGCAAGCTCCCCTTCAACATAGGCGGGGAGGAGTTTTTCAACGGTCTCACAGGTCATGGGCGGTCTCCTTCTTGGAGCGGAGGATTCTGGCGAGTTCGAGCCTTCCCCGGTTGACCCTTGATTTTACTGTTCCGATAGGAATACTAAGAATCTGAGACACTTCCTCGTAGCTCTTTCCCTGGATGTCCCGGAGGATAAGGGCCATCCGTGTTTCGGGCGGCAGGCTGTTGAGCCCTGCCCAGACCGCTTTCCGACTGGCTTCCCGGAGCAGCCTTTCTTCCGGGCTTTCGACCGCATCCTTACCGCTGAGGCGTTCGTCGAACTCATCTCGGTGCGCCTTCTCCCACTTTGTCCGGCGATAGGCATCGATGAGATGGTTCTTGGCGAGGGTAAGGAGCCAGGCCGTGAAATCCTTTGTCCGGTCATACTTAGGCAGGGCATGATAAAGCTTGAAAAAAATGTCCTGCGTCAGGTCTTCGGCCTCCTCGTAGCGGCCTGTGAACTGGAAGGCCATGTTGAAGACCCTCTTGGAGTAAGCGTCAACCAGCATTCGCCACGCTCCTTCCTTGCCTTCCAGGCATTGCTCGATGACTTCGTTCAAGTCCACTCACTACATCCTGGTAGACGAGAATGGCCAGCGAAAAGTTCCGTGATTTTCCACTTTTTTCGGGTATTCTATGCCCGGCCTCGGTGGCTGTCAAACGCCCTGCCCTCTCGAGTCAGAAAGTGTTGGTCTGGAGTTCGGATGCCCCGTCCGCCGCCCGGGGCTGCCTTGAATGGCGCAAGTTATCAATATCTTTTTCGCTCTGGGAGCTTTGAGTTTTCCCCCATGATCGGGTGATTCTATCGGCAACCCTGGGACCCCATACAATTGCTTGACTTAAAAAATAAGATATGACAGGATATTTTCCTCTTCAGCGGGACTGTCCTCAGGAAAAAGGGAGGACCGTCCTTCGAAAAAAAAGTTCAAGTTCAAAAGGAGGAATTCATGGAAGGTATTGTCGGTTACGGGGCTTACATCCCGCGCAACCGCATCAGAGTCGAGGAGATTGCCAAAGTCTGGGGTGCCGACGCCTCGAGCTACCGGAAGGGATTGCTTGTCGACGAAAAATCCGTCCCTTCTCCCGACCAGGACACCATCACCATGTCCGTCGAGGCCTCGAAAAATGCCCTCAAGCGGGCTCGCATCAACCCCCGGGAAATCGGCGCTGTTTACGTCGGCTCGGAATCCCACCCCTACGCCGTCAAACCCAGCGGGACTGTTTTGGCTGAGGCGATCGGAGCGACTCCCGACGTCCATACGGCGGACTTCGAGTTTGCCTGCAAGGCAGGAACCGAGGGAATGTTTGTCGCCCTGACACTCGTCAAAGCGGGCGAGATCAAGTACGGGCTGGCCGTCGGGGCTGACACTTCCCAGGGAGCGCCGGGCGATGCTCTCGAATATACAACCGCTGCTGGTGCCGCTGCTTTTATTTTCGGCCGGGAAAACATCGTCGCTGAAGCCCTGCACACGTATTCCTACACCACGGATACGCCGGATTTCTGGCGCCGCGAATACCAGTATTATCCCCAGCACGGCGGGCGTTTCACCGGCGACCCGGCCTATTTCAAGCACATTGTCGGCGCCGGCAAGGGCATCATGGAGAAATCCGGGCTCAAACCGGCTGATTTTCATTACGTCATCTTCCATCAGCCCAACGGCAAGTTTCCTTTTCGAGTTGGCGAGATGCTCGGGTTCACCAAGAAGCAGATTGAGCCTGGATGGCTGGTCAATAAACTGGGCAACACGTATTCCGGGTCATCGCCGATGGGACTGACGGCGACTCTGGATATCGCCAAGCCAGGGGAGCTAATTCTGATTGTGTCCTATGGTTCCGGCGCGGGAAGCGACGCCTTCGTTTTCCGCGTCACCGAAAAAATCGAGGAGGTCCGGGACTTGGCCCCGAAAACCCGCGAGCTCCTCGAGAAAAATCGTTGTTACCTGGATTACGGGACTTACGCCAAGTTCCGCCAGAAAATCAGGAAAGCGAGTTAGGAGAGGACGATGCGAGAAGTTGCCGTCATCGGTGTGGGCATGACCAAATGGGGAGAGCTGTGGGAAAAATCCCTCAGGCAGATTTTTGTCGAGACGGCCCTGCTGGCTATCGACGATGCCGGGGTGGACAAGGTCGATTCCCTCATCGTCGGCTCGATGTCGAGCGGCCTTTTCATCGGCCAGGAGCACATTGGCTCGCTCCTGGCGGACTATCTTGGTCAGACGCCGATTCCAGCCGCCCGAGTTGAGTCAGCCTGTGCCTCGGGTGGTCTGGCCTTGAAGATGGGGTTTCTCGAGGTCGCCTCAGGAGTGTCCGATATCGTCATGGTCGGCGGCGTGGAGAAGATGACCGATGTCAGCGGCCACGAAGCGACGTACGCTCTGGGTACTGCAGCCGACCAGGAATACGAATGTTTCCACGGCATCACCTTTCCCGGCCTCTATGCCCTCATCGCCCGGGCGCACATGGAAAAATACGGGACGACTCGAGAGCAGCTGGCCCTCGTGGCCGTAAAGAACCATGAAAACGGGTCCCTGAACCCGCTGGCCCAGTTTCCTTTTCCAATCACCGTCGACTCGGTCCTCAACTCTGTGCTTGTGGCTGACCCCCTTCGCGTGCTCGATTGTTCTCCTATTACCGACGGCGCCGCGGTGGTCATTCTCTGTCCTCTCGAGATGGCCAAAAAGCTAAAAAAGCCCATCGTCAAGATTGCGGGGTTCGGCCAGGCTACCGACACGATTGCCCTGAGCTCTCGTCGAGACATCACCTGGCTCGAATCCACCTATCAGGCTGCCCAGAAGGCCTACCAGATGGCTGGAAAGAAGCCAGAGGACATCGACGTCGTCGAAGTACACGACTGCTTCACCATCGCCGAAATTTGCGTCATCGAAGCGCTCGGTCTTGTCGAGAAAGGCAAGGGCGGAAAGGCGGTCGAGGAAGGGCTCACTTCGCTCAGCGGGAAAATTCCAGTCAACACGAGCGGCGGGCTCAAGGCAAAGGGACATCCCGTCGGCGCCACCGGCGTTGCTCAGGCCATCGAGGTCGTCAAGCAGCTCCGCGAGGAAGCCGGGCCGCGCCAGGTCAAGGGTGCCCGACTGGGTTTGACCCAGAACATGGGCGGAAGCGGCGGCTCGGCCGTCGTCCACATTTTTGAGCGAGTCTGAGGAGGAATGCCATGCCAACCCCAGCCAGATTCTGGAGGGAGATTCCCCAGCGGTACAGGCTTGAAGCCGGAAAATGCAAGCGTTGCGGGTTCATCGCTTTCCCCCCGCGTCTAATTTGCCCGGCCTGCCAGAACCGGGAATTCGAGACGATAAGGCTTGCCGACGCGGGAAAAATCCTCACTTTCACCATCATCCGCGTCCCGCCCCACCCGTTTATTGACCAGGCGCCCTACGCCGTGGGAATTGTCGAGCTCGACGATGGCGTCAGGCTGACTGGCCAGATCGTGGATTGCGATTTCGAGGCGCTCAAGATTGGGCAAAGGGTCAAAATCGAGTTCCGAAAAATATATCAGGACGGGGAATCGGGTGTCATCTATTACGGCTATAAGTTTGTTCCGGAATAAAAGATGCTACTCGAGAGGCTGGCCAACTCGCACCCGGCCCTGGCTGAGATGAGGCTTGAAGAGAGCTCGATTTTCGATGAATTTTAACGCTTTGGTGGTCAATCCAGGACCCTAAAGGAGGGGGGAAGTGTTTAAACTGGAAAGCAAAGTCGACACCAAAAGCCAGGAATACAGGGAAAACTTCGAGCACATGAAACGGCTTGTTGCCGAGTACCGGGAACGCCTGGCCAAAGTTCAGGAAGGAGGCCCTCCCAGGTACCGGGAACTCCACAAGTCGCGCCAGAAGCTTCTGGTCAGGGAAAGGCTGGAGCGCCTTTTCGACCCCAACACGCCCTTCCTCGAACTCAGCCCGCTGGCGGCCTGGGACATGTACGATAACGAGGCGCCGGCTGCTTCCATGGTCACGGGTATCGGCGTTGTCCACGGCCGGGAAGTCCTCGTCGTGGCCAATGACGCCACGGTCAAAGGGGGAACCTATTTCCCGATGACGATCAAGAAGCATATCCGGGCCCAGGAAATTGCCATGGAGAATCGATTGCCCTGCATCTACCTTGTCGATTCCGGCGGCATCTTCCTCCCCCATCAGGCGGGCACGTTTCCGGACAAGGAGCACTTCGGCCGCATTTTTTACAACCAGGCGCGGCTTTCGGCCATGGGCATTCCCCAGATTTCCATTGTCATGGGCTCCTGCACCGCTGGTGGCGCCTATGTGCCGGCCATGAGCGATGAGACGGTCATCGTCAGGCGGCAGGGGACCATCTTTATCGGCGGGCCGCCGCTCGTCAAGGCAGCCACGGGCGAGGAGGTGACGGACGAAGACTTGGGCGGCGCTGATGTCCACTGCCGCATCAGCGGCGTCTCGGATTATTATGCCGAGGACGACGAGCACGCCCTCCAGATTGCCCGCAATATTGTTGAAACGCTCGACCCGCCCCGCAAGTTCGAGCTCGACATGGCCCCGCCCGAAGACCCGGCATACGACCCCGAAGAAATTTATGGCATCGTGCCCCGCGACCTCCGCAAAACCTTCGACATCAGGGAAGTCATCGCCCGGCTCGTCGACGGCAGCCGCTTCCAGGAGTTCAAAGAACTCTACGGGCAGACGCTCGTCTGCGGGTTCGCGCGGATCATGGGCTATCCGGTCGGCATCCTGGCCAATAACGGCGTCCTCTTTTCCCAGAGCTCGCTCAAGGGTGCCCATTTTGTGACGCTCTGCGCCATGCGCAAGATTCCGCTCATCTTCCTCCAGAACATCACCGGGTTTATTGTCGGCAAGCAGTACGAGCACGGCGGTATCGCTAAGGACGGGGCCAAGCTTGTCCATGCCGTGGCCAACGCCGACGTGCCCAAGTTCACTGTCATTATCGGCGGCTCCTACGGCGCGGGGAACTATGCCATGTGCGGCCGCGCCTACGGCCCCCGATTGCTCTGGATGTGGCCAAACGCTCGCATCAGCGTCATGGGCGGCGAGCAGGCCGCGCACGTCCTGCTCACCGTCAAGATAAAGAGGCTCCAGGAGCAGGGGGTCGAGATGACCGAAGAGGAAAAAGAGAAGCTGATGAAGCCCATCCTCGAGAAATATGAAGAGGAGGCGAGCCCTTATTACAGCACAGCCCGGCTCTGGGACGACGGCATCCTCGAACCCCTGGAAACAAGGGCCGCCCTGGCCCTGGGGATTTCGATGAGCCTCAACGCACCCATCCCTGATTACAGAGTGGGAATTTTCAGGATGTGAGATAATAATCGAGATGGAGACGAAGGCTTACGCAACCATCCTTTTTGATCGCCAGGATAGAGTTGGCCGCATCAGCCTCAACCGTCCCGAGGTCCATAATGCTTTTAACGCGACGATGATCCGGGAGCTGAGCGATGCCTTTACTCAAGCCAAGGAGGACGATTCGGTCCGCGTTGTCATCCTGACCGGCACGGGAGAATCCTTCTGCGCCGGCGCCGACCTCAACTGGATGCGCGAAATCGTCCACTATTCCTTTGACCAGAACCTTAAAGAATCGCTCGAGGTGGCCGAACTCCTCCATGTGATTTACACCCTGCCCAAGCCGACGATTGCCCGCGTGAACGGGACGGCCATCGGTGGCGGAAATGGCCTCCTCTCGGCCTGCGACATCGTCATCGCTTCAGAGAGGGCGAAGTTCGGGCTGAGCGAGGTCAAGATTGGACTTGTCCCGGCAGCCATTTCGCCCTATGTCATCCGCCGCATCGGGGAGAGAGCTGCTCGGGAGTATTTCCTCACCGGCGAGAGGTTCGATTCCCGCCGGGCGCTCGAAATCGGCCTGGTCAACAGAATGGTTCCCCATGATGAGCTCGACGCGAAAGTCGATGAGGTCATCCAACTTTTGCTGAGCTCAGGGCCTGAGGCGATGGCCAGTTGCAAGGAGCTTCTCCATCGGGTGCCGGCGATGAGCCTGGAGGATGCAAAAAGATACACGGCTGAGATGATTGCCCGCCTCAGGGTGAGCGAGGAAGGCCAGGAGGGCATGGCCGCTTTCCTCGAAAAAAGAAAGCCACGCTGGACCAATAAAGAGAATAAGAAAAGATAAAGAAAGAAGAGCTGATCCATGGCCACAAAGAGACGACCTTTGTTTAAGAAGATTCTGATTGCCAACCGGGGCGAGATTGCCGTTCGGGTGCTGAGAGCTTGCCGGGAGCTGGGGATCCCATCAGTCGCCGTTTATTCTGAGGCAGACAGAGCCAGCCTTCATGTTCAGCTGGCCGACGAAGCCGTCTGCATCGGCCCGCCGCCGGCCACAGAAAGCTACTTGGACATGGACAAGATCGTCGAGGCCGCTCGCTCGACCGGGGCTGAGGCTATCCACCCCGGGTATGGTTTCTTGGCCGAGAACCCGGCCTTTGCCAAGCGCCTGGAAGAGGAGAAGCTCGTTTTCATCGGGCCGAACTCGAGGGCGCTTGATCTGGTGGGCGATAAGATCCGCGCGCGCCAGACCATGGAAAAGGCGGGTATCCCGATCATTCCCGGGATGAAGCGGGTGCCCAGGGACATTTTCGAATGCGAGGCTGAGGCGCGCCAGATTGGGTTCCCCGTGATGATCAAAGCTTCAGCCGGCGGCGGAGGCAAGGGGATGCGTATTGTCTCCTCAGAAGAAGAGCTCAGGCCGGCGCTCGAGGCCGGAATGAGAGAAGCCAAGGCCGCTTTTGGCGATGAATCCGTCTATCTCGAGAAGTGTATCGAGGACCCGAGACACGTCGAGTTTCAGGTTCTGGCCGACAACGATGGCCATGTTGTCCATCTCTTTGAGCGGGAGTGCTCCATCCAGCGCCGGCACCAGAAAATTGTCGAGGAAACGCCTTCGACGGCCCTCGACCCCGAGCTCAGGCAAAAGATGGGGGAGACGGCCAAGAAAGTCCTCAAGGTGGCGGGCTACAACAACGCCGGTACAGTCGAGTTCCTGCTCGATAAGGACAAAAATTTCTACTTTCTTGAGGTGAACGCCCGCCTCCAGGTCGAACATCCGGTGACAGAGTTAACGACCGGAGTTGATCTGGTCCACCAGCAAATCCGCATCGCCGCTGGCGAAAAGCTCGGCCTCGAGCAGGAGAAGCTCAGCCAGCGCGGCCACGCCATCGAATGCCGGATTTACGCTGAGGACCCGGCCAATAATTTCCTTCCGTCTTCCGGCAAGATTCTTTATCTTAAAGAGCCGAAAGGGCCTGGCGTGAGGCATGACTGTGGCATCTACAGCGGCTGGGAGGTGCCGATTTATTACGACCCCATCCTGGCCAAGCTCATCGTCTGGGCGGAGACGCGAGAGTTAGCCTGCGAGAGGATGCGCTGCGCCCTTGAGGATTACGTCATCCTTGGCATCCACACGACAGTCCGTTTCCTTCGTGATGTCATTTCGCACCCGAGCTTCAGGAAAGGCGAGACGACGACAGGCTTCATCAAGAAGTATTTTGACGGCTGGAAGGATGAAGCGGCGGACATGGATTCGCTGAGGCTGGCCCTGACGGCAGCCGCTTTTCATGAGTTCAACCGGAGCCAGGCGGGGGCTGCGGCGAGGGCGGCCGGGCCGGTTAAGGAGGTCTATTCCCCGTGGAGGAGCCTGGGTCGGTGGAGGATTGGAGGCAAAAGCTGAGATGGAATTCGATTTCCTGGTGAGAGGAGCTTGGCACAGAATCAGGCTGGAGAAAAAAGACGACCGCTACGTCCTCAGCCAGGGGGGAAAAGTTTTCGAGGTGGACGTCCGGGTTATTTCTCCGCACGAGCTTTCGCTTCTTTTAGGAGGAAAATCTTACACTGTTTTTATCGCCGAGGACAGGGAGAGAAAGTACGTTTCTCTTGGCGGGGAGACGTTCATTGTCGAGAGGGGTGCGGAAGAAGGGAGGAGAGGAGAGCGTGGGGAGGAGAAGCTCGAGAAGGGGAAGCCGGTGGTCAAAGCGCCCATGCCGGGAAAAGTGATCAAGGTCTGTGTGGCGGAGAATGAGGCGGTGCGGAAGAACCAGACCCTGGCTATTGTCGAGGCGATGAAGATGGAGAATGAGCTCAAGTCGCCAGTGGAGGGGGTGGTGAAGAAGATATTCGTTGGACCGGGAGACCTGGTTGACGCCGAAAAACCCCTCCTCGAGCTCGAAGCCCACCCCTCCGCCCATCTCTGACCTCGGACTCCATTTTCCAGACTCTTATATAAGAGCTTGCCTGCGAGAGGATGCGCGGAGGGGCCTCGAGAAAGATTTCAAAAAGGGCTTCAAGAGGTTCAGGGATTTCGACCACGTCAACTCGAGGGGGGCTGAGAGTTTAGAGGAAAGAATCTCGTTTTGTTAGGGAGCTGGCAGAAAACCCGAGCGTGGCTTATACTTAGGGTATTCAGGCGTAAAATGACACTATCTTGCCTAT
>CAYUKK010000170.1:0-7946 GCA_964445305.1 uncultured Eubacteriales bacterium | reverse complement strand
TGAGGAAGAGATGGCTCGGATCGAGAAAAGCCGGCACTACCCTGTAACCATCTTGATGGTCGATGTCGACGAGCTCAAAAAAACGAACGACACCTACGGTCATGCCGAGGGCGATAAGCTCCTCCTTCGGACGGCGGAAGTCTTGCGCATCACCTTCCGGCCTGAAGACATCGTGGCTCGGATCGGCGGAGACGAATTTGCGGTCATCCTGCCCGGCGTCGATTCGGGAGTCGCTCAGAACATCGTCAACCGGCTAAAAAGCCGGCTCGAGGAACACAACCAGAGCTATCGAGACCGTCCCCTCCGACTTTCCATCGGCACGGCTACGGCTTTGAGGACCATGCCGCTGACGAGGGTTCTGCGGGAGGCGGATGAACGGATGTACCAGGACAAGATGTCAAAAGCAGCCTCGGCCAAGCGCGACATTTCCTGATTGGTGCGGGAAATGATAACGAGGGTAGAGTCATGCTCATATCCAAAATGGAGCGAAGCCAATATCTGTTGATGAGAGAACGGCGGCTTGGTTGAGATGAGGCAGGAAATAGTGAACGCTTCCCATCATGTTAATCCCATGAAGATTCACGAAACCCGAAAAGACCACCTACAGCCCCTGTCCTTTTGTTTGACCTTGTGCTATGATAGGAAAAAAATTGGAGGAGGAATAACGTTGCCGAAGAGCAGCCGGGCCTATAAAAGCGAAAAAAGAAGCAAAGAGCTCCGCCGTCTGAAAAAGCAGGAGGAGAAAAGGCTGAAAAGATTAGCCAGGCGGAAGAAACTCCCGGAAGGCCCCACCGAACTCATCCCTTAGGGGGTGGCTTTTTTCATTCCGGTAGGCTTCTCGAACCCATTTTATCATTTCCCCCATCTCTCTATTTCTCCATTTCTCCCTCCCCCTTCCTTCCATACCTCATTGCCCACGCCCATCTTATTTAGCTATTTACTTTCATCTGGATGACCAGGCGGGGACCCCGTGGTTCAGAATTAGCTGGACGGAGGCGCTGACCGATTAGCGAGGAGGATGGGGAAGAAAAAAGACAGGCTTTTCGTCTAAATATAAAAAGTCCTGCTACGGCGGGAGAAATTTTACGGAAGGAGGCAAGGCGGTGAGAACCCCGAAATTCAGGCTTTATCCCGTCTCTATCTTGCTTGTTTTCCTTGTCCTTTTTATCACGTCTCATTCCCTGGTTGCCCAGATTAAGCCGGATATCTTTGCCGGCCTGAAGGCACGGAGCATCGGCCCGGCCAATATGAGCGGCCGGATCAGCGACATCGATGCGGTCATCGCTAACCCTAATGTGATCTATGTTGGCACGGCCGCCGGCGGCGTCTGGAAGTCCACCGACGGGGGAATGACCTGGAACCCCATTTTCGATGACCAGCCCGTTGCTTCTATCGGGGCTATCTCTATTTTCCAGAAAAACCCCGACATCGTCTGGGTGGGGACAGGTGAGGCGGCGCCGCGCAATTCCGTGAGCGTCGGCCGCGGCATTTTCCGCACGCTCGACGGGGGCCGCACATGGAAGTGCATGGGCCTGGAGAAGACAGAAAAAATCGCCAAGATTGTCCTTCATCCTGAGAACCCAGACGTCGTCCTTGTTGCAGCCCTTGGCGCCACCTGGGGGGATAGCACCGAGCGCGGCGTCTTTAAGACCATAGACGGCGGCAAGACATGGAGAAAAGTCCTCTATGTCAATGAGAAAACGGGCGCTTCGGACATGGCTGTCGACCCTTCTAATCCCAATCGAATCCTCGTTGCCATGTGGGAGCACCGCCGCTGGCCGTGGTTTTTTATCTCTGGCGGGCCGGGGAGCGGCATTTATCTGACGACAGATGGGGGTGAGAGCTGGGAAAGGCTGACGGAGAAGAATGGACTTCCGGCGGGCGAACTCGGCCGCTGCGGCCTGGCTTTTGCGCCGAGCCGGCCCGAGGTCGTCTACGCTCTCGTGGAGGCTAAAAGGAGCGTGCTCCTTCGTTCAACCGACGGCGGCCTGAACTGGCAAGTCGTCAACAACACCGAGAACATCCATAACCGGCCTTTCTATTACAGCCGCATCTGGGTCAACCCGCGCCACGAAAACCTCTTATACATGCTCGCCACCCAGCTCTCAGTGAGCGAGGATGGCGGCAAGACCTTCACACGGCTGACCGGGTTTGGCCAGGCCCATTCGGATTTCCACGCCATGTGGATCCATCCCGATGGCGAGCGGATGGTCGTCGGCAACGATGGCGGCGTCGTCATCAGCACCAACCGGGGCCGGAACTGGCGCTTTGTCGAGAACCTGCCCATCGGCCAGTATTATCATATCAACGTCGACATGGAGATTCCCTATAACATCTATGGAGGACTTCAAGATAATGGAACGTGGCGCGGGCCTGCCTATTCGCTGCGGGAGAGAGCCCTCGGCAATCACCACTGGATTAGCGTCGGCGGCGGTGATGGGTTCGATTCCGCTCCGGACCCGGAAAACCCCCACTGCGGCTACGGCATGTCCCAGGGCGGAAATCTTTATTATTTTGATACGACGACCGGCACAAGCCGTTCCATCGTCCCGACTGAATCCGACGTCAAGCATCGCTTCAACTGGAATGCCGGCTTTGCTGTTGACCCCTTCCGGCCGGCGATGATCTATCTCGGCAGTCAATTCGTCCACCGGAGTCCAGACAAAGGGAGAACCTGGGAAATCATCAGCCCGGACCTGACGACTAACGACCGGGAGAAGCAGAAGCAGTCGGATAGCGGTGGCTTGACTCTGGATGTGACCAACGCCGAAAACTACTGCACGATCCTGACCATCGCGCCGAGCCCGATTAAACAGGGGCTCATCTGGGTGGGCACCGATGACGGGAACATCCAGCTCACCCGTGACGACGGCAAGATGTGGGAGCTGGTTTCGACAGCGATGACCACGGGGAAAAGGCCCCTCGCCCCGGCCGGCGCCGCCGTTCCCCACATTGAACCGTCGCACTTCGATGAGGCAACCGCCTATGTCGTCCTCGATGACCATCGCCGCTCGAATTTTACTCCCTATGTCTTCGTCACCCGTGATTTTGGCAAGACCTGGAAGAGCCTGGCCACACCGGAAATCGATGGCTATTGCTTCGTTATCAAAGAGGATCTGGTCAACAAGAATCTCCTTTTTGTCGGAACGGAATTCGGGCTTTTCATCAGCTTCAACGGCGGTGGGAATTGGATGAAGTGGACGCACGGACTTCCAACCTGTCCTGTTTATGACTTAGCCATCCATCCAAGAGAAAACGACCTCATCATTGCCACCCACGGCCGCTCCCTCTATGTCATCGACGACATCACGCCGCTTCGAGAAATCGCGGAGGAAATCACCAAGAAAACGCTTCACCTCTTTTCGATCCCTCCTGCCCATTCTTTCCAACAGGGAAGGATGAGCGTTTACATGAGCCCCGGCGATACCGCCTTTTCCGGCGCTAACAAGCCTTTCGGCGCAGCAATCACCTATTACCTTATCCCCGGCGAGAAGAAAGCAGAAGAGAAGACTGAAGAGGCTGTCGTAGCCGAGCCAGGCGCTATGATGGCCAGGATGGGCCAGATGGCTGGCCAGATGCCGCCGGGCATGATGGCCCAGATATTCCGGCGGACTCCGTCTCGTGTCCAGATTACCATCACGGATGCGGAAGGAAGATTCGTCAGCCAGCTCAACGGGACCGAGGAGAAAGGGTTGAACCGAGTCTACTGGAACCTACAGGAGAGCGAGCCCCCAATGGGTCGAGAACGAGAGCAAGAGCAGACAGAAGAGCGAGCCGCGATGATGTTCTTCGGTCAGGCAGGCGGAATCAGTGTCCTCCCCGGAAAGTATACCGTTAAGGTCAAGTACGAGAACCAGGAAGTCAGCCAGATAGTGGAAGTTAAAACTGACCCGCGCCTCCACGTCGATATCGAAGTTTTGAAAGCGAACTATCAGAAAGCCAAGGAAGCCCAGAAGCTCTCCCGCTTCATCCAGCGAGCCAGCCGGCAAATCCAGCAGACGCAGCGAGCCATCCAGACGGTGAGGGAGAATGTCCGGATGAGCCGTAACCCGAAAGCGGCTGACCTTCTCAAGGCCGCGGACGCCCTGGAGAAAAAGCTCAAAGAGTTCTCCGAGACCTTGAACCCGACACCGCCGCGGCAGGGCATCGCCGACCGCTCGTCTGGCCTGAACAGTCAGGTGATGAGCGCCGTCTCTGGCATCACCCGAGCCGGAATTGAGCCAATTTCCCAAGCTGCCCAGGTGAAGTACGAGAAGGTCAAGGCGCGTACCGAAGAGTTTGCCACCCAGCTCAACGCCTTCTACGAGAAGGAGGTCGAGGAGTTCAAGAAGTTGCTCCAGGAGGCCGGATTTTCCCTTTTCGGACCGTTCGTGCCCCTTCGGGTTGAGTAGCTGAATACGGCCGGGGGGAGTATCGTTGGATACGAGTCCAACCTACGTGCTTCGAGCCTCACGATGAGGTGTGGGCCGGTTCGTTTAAGGTGTCTTGAAGGTCGCCGGGCAATACTCTATCATAGGAGCCATGATCAAGCTGGATGAGGCTACAAACTACATCGTCTCCGGCCTGGAACGGTCGGGAACTTCGCTCCTCATGCAGATCCTTCACGCGGGCGGTGTGCCGACGGCCTTTGACATGGCTTCTCGTCCGCCCGACGACGATAACCCGCGTGGCTATTTCGAGCTTGAGGGCGGAAAGGTCATCAGCCGGTTGATGAACGGCACATTTCCTCTGGGCAGCTATCGGGGAAGGTTCATCAAGATCACGGCCTACGGCATGAAATTTCTTCCGCCCGGCAACTACCGCATCATCTATACGGAGCGGAATATCGAGGAAGTTCTGGATTCCATGGAAAAGATGGCCAGGATCAAGGATGAGAATCGGGAAGAAACCAAACGGAGCTTTGTCAAGCTCAACGAGACGGTCAAGAAGCTCCTCCTCACGAGAGGGGACGTGGATGTGCTTTTCGTTAATTATAACGAGATCGTCGCCAACCCCGAGAGCGAGATTAAGAAAATCTGCGTGCACTTTGGCTGGCGGGATGCAGATTTAACGCGGATGGTTTCAGCGGTCGATGAGACCCTTTACCGAAAAAGAAGGCCCCGCTAATTTTTTGCCGGCGATGAAAATAGTCGGAAGAAAGGAAGCCGAATGAAGACGGTGATTTCTGAGAGGCGGAGAGCGTTCATCAAACTCATGGCTCTCGGGGCGGGTGGCGCCTGGCAGAATGCCTGTTCAGGACGGAAGAAACAAGCTGCCCGGGAAGAAGAAGCTTATTTTCCCAAAATCAAGGACTACCGGCTCCTCGGCCGGACCGGCTTCAAGGTCTCAGACCTGGCGGCCGGCAGCATCAACGATGTCGGGGTGCTCGGGGCCATGCTCGATACTGGGGTCAATTTTATCGACACGGCCGAGAGTTATCCCGGCCACCACCGGCTCGTCGGTCGGGCCATCAAGGGGAGGGAAAGAGAGAAGCTGTTCCTCAACACGAAGATGCTGGCGGAGGGTGATTGTTCCAGAGAAGGGTTCATCAAGCGGGCGCGAAAGAGCCTCGAGGAGCTGGGGACGGACTATGTCGACTGCATGATGCTCCACATGCCGGAGACAGTCGCCGAGCTCAAGAATGAGGCGTTCCATGCGGCCATGGAGGAGCTCAAGGCCGAGGGCAGAATCCGATTCGTCGGCCTGTCGAACCACGGGTCTTTCTGGTTTAAAGACCCTAAGGAAACCATGGAGAAAGTTCTTCTGGCGGCGGCCGAGGACGGTCGGTTCGATGTTTTCCTTATGGCTTACAATTTCCTCCAGATGGACCAGGCCGAGCGCGTCCTCGAGGTGAGCCGGCGGAAGAAGATTGGCATCGCCCTGATGAAAACAACGCCGGTGACGAAGTACGAAATTCTCAAATCCCGGGTTGAAAAGCTGGAGAAAGAGGGAAAAGAAGTCTCCCCCTTTTACCAAGAAGGGTTGAAGCGCTTCCGCGAAAAAGTGGAGAGGGCCGAAGAGTTTATCCAGAGACATGGCCTCAAGAGCGAGGAGGAAATCAGAGCTGCATCCATCCGCTTTGTCTTGAGCAATCCTGACGTCCACACGGTCTGCTGCTCGGTCAGGACTTATGAAGAGATGGAGTGGGCCGTCCGCCTCTCCGGGACCCGGCTGAACCAAGAGGACGGGGCGAGCCTCGTTTCTTATAAAAAAGCCTGCGGGAGATTCTACTGTCGCCATGCTTGCGGAGTTTGCGAGCTGGAATGTCCGGAGCACGTTCCGGTGAACACCATCCTGAGGTATAACCATTATTTTCTCGCCCAGGGTCGAGAAAAGGAGGCCAGGCTGAAATACAGCCAAATTCCAGGGACAAGAGCCGACGCCTGCATGGATTGTCCCGCCCCCTGCGAGAAGGCCTGTCCCTACGGCGTGCCGGTTCAAGGAATGCTTCTCTTGGCCCATCATCAGCTCGCGGGGGCTTAGTTTTCATCGGATATTGGTCGTCTATCCTTTGGGCTTTTCCCGTTTGGCCATCTCCTCGTCATCTTCAACAATACCATCATCTGCATCCACGTTCATTGGAGGCTCGGGCGGGACCAAATCGTGAATGTGGAGGGGCTATCCTGGTCCATGTTTCGGGAAGAAATTGGGGTTCGCTGACGTCAAATAATAAGAGAGAGGCCAAATGCCCATTCCAGAGAAAGGAAGCCGAAGAGTTTTTTTCGTTAGTTTTTTGGTTATTCTTTTCCCTATGCTCTTTATTGCTCCTCATCTTTTGGGAAGGGCAGGGGAGCCTGGCCAGGAACTGGATGAGAAAGTTCGGAGCTTTTTGGACAAGCACAGGTATTCATGGCGGGACATGAACGTCCCTGAAGAGGATGGCAGAATCCTCTACGATCTGATTATCGAGAACAACTACCGGCGAGCCCTTGAGATCGGGACTTCGACCGGCCATTCCGCCATCTGGATTGCCTGGGCGCTCAGCAAAACGGGCGGCAAGTTGGTGACCATCGAAATTGATGAAAGACGCTACCGGGAGGCGTTAGCCAATTTTCGGGAAGCCGGCCTCAGTGATTACATCGACGCCCGCCTGGCCGACGCCCACGAGCTGGTTGAGAAGCTCGAAGGGCCTTTCGATTTTGTTTTTATCGATGCCGACAAGGACTGGTACATCAATTATGCCCGGGCCGTCATTCCCAAGCTCGAGGCGGGCGGGTGCATCGCGGCCCACAATGTTCACGCCGTTAAGCCAGGTTGGCGTCGATGGCGGAGTGGTGGAAGCGATTATTACGAGTTTATGGTCAACCAGCCTGGCTTTGAAACGTCCATCCACTCGGAGAGCTGGGCTGGCCTGGCCATCAGCTTCAAGAAACGCGGCTAAAGAATATCGACCTCAGCTCGAAGCGCGGGCTTCGCTCTTATTGGAAGAAGGAGGAGATTATCTCCACCAATTCGGCTAAAATCATGGCCGTCGCTCCCCAAATCTTGTGACCGCGGAAGGAGTAAAAGGGGACCGAAACTTCCATTCCCCGGAGGGTCCAGGCTTCCCGGCGGACGTTCTCGGGCTTGAGAAGATGGGCCACGGGGATTTCAAGGACTTCGGCCACTTCCTCTGGAGAGGGCTGGAAATGAGGGCGTTTCTCCATCGCAGCGACAACGGGGTAGATCGTGTAGTTGCTCGGCGGAACATAGAGAGGAGTTAGCTCTCCCAGAATTCGCGTCGCCGCCGGGTCTATCCGGAGTTCTTCTTTAGCCTCCCTCAGGGCTGCCTCGACAGGGCTTTCGTCCTTATCCATGCGGCCGCCGGGAAAGGAAATCTGCGACTGGTGATGGGCGACAGTCTGTGTTCGCTTCGTCAAAACAAGATGAAGTCGGTTCTTCTTGGGGTAAATGAGAACCAGGACTCCTGCTTTGGAGCAGCCATCCCCAACATCCGTGTAGGTCCTATTCCCTGGCCGGGGGATCGT
>CAYUKK010000169.1:0-3275 GCA_964445305.1 uncultured Eubacteriales bacterium | reverse complement strand
AGTTTCCCTCGAAGACGACAACCGAACAGGAGAGTCGAAAATTGCCGATGAAAGGACCCGTTGGGTGATTCTATCGGCAATCCTGGAGAGATTGCATTCTGGACTGTCTTCGCATAAGATATCGACTCAACCTTATGACCGCGGCAAAATGAACTCCGCCTTTCGAAAAAAACTAAAGGAGTCTAAGATGAAAAAGTCCCAACTCATCAGACATTTTGTCTTAACCCCGCTTTTTGCCCTTGGATTCATCCTCGCCACCATCCCCGGTATTGTCTCCTCTCCCACCTTTAATGGCCACGTAACCGGCAACCCCGATGCTGGTTGTACGAGCATCCAGGTTGGCCGCCTGGCCACGGTGGACGGTTCGGTCATCACCGCCCATTCCTGCGACGGCAATTACCGGACCTGGCTGAATATCGTCCCGCGGGCCAAACATCTTGAAGGCTCGACGACCAAAGTCTACGCGGGAAAGATGCACACCGAGACCTCAACTGACATGAGGAACGTCACGGAGAAAGGCGAAATTCCTCAAGTTCCTGAGACGTTCGCTTTCCTCAACACCGCTTACCCCTGCCTGAACGAGCACCAGCTGGCTATCGGGGAGACAACCATCGGCGGCCGGAAGGAGCTCTGGAACAGCGCTGGCATGTTCATGATCGAAGAGCTCGAAAGAATCATGCTCGAAAGGTCGACCAACGCCCGCGACGCCATCAAGCTGGCGGGTCAGCTGGTCAAGGAGTATGGCTACGGCGATTGGGGAGAATGTCTTACCATCGCTGACGAAAAAGAGGTCTGGCATTTCGAGATTTTCGGCGCTGGCCTCAAGGAAAAGGGTGCTGTCTGGGCAGCTGTGCGCATCCCGGACGACCACGTTGGCATCTCGGCCAACATCCCGCGGATTGGCGAGCTCAACCTCAAGGACCCCGACCATTACATGGCTTCGGACAATGTTCACTCGTTGGCCATCGAGAAGGGATGGTGGGATCCTAAGAGCGGCGAACCCTTCAAGTTCTGGAAAGCCTATAGTGGCCAGAAACCCTTCTCGATACGGGAATTCTACGTTCTGAGCACTCTCGCCCCTTCCCTCAAGCTCGATAGGAACGCCGAGGAGCTCCCTTTTTCGGTCAAACCGGATGAGAAAGTTTCGGTCCGGGACATCATGAAGCTCTACCGGGAGACTTACGCCGGGACCGAATTCGACATGACCAAGAACCTCCTGGTCAAGGACCGGCGAGGTGACCAGCTCATCAAAAGCCCCATCGTCCACCCCTGGATGTCCCGCGACCTCATCGACCTCTTGAACACCATCAAGCCGGGCGTCGTCGAGCGGGCCCGGACAATCGCCATCGCCGGCTGCGCCTATTCCCACATCATCCAGTGCCGGGGCTGGCTTCCCGACCCCATCGGCGGCGTGTGCTGGTTTGCCTTCGATAATCCCGGCCAGAGCGCCCGCATTCCCATTTTCGCCGGCACGATGGAGCTCCCGCCCAGCTTCGAAGTCTGCGCTCAACACCGCTTCCGGACGGATTCAGCGGCCTGGCATTTTCGTCGGGCCAACCGACTGGCCACGGTCAGGTGGGGAGAGGCCGAAAAGGACATCGTCAAGGCCATCCAAGAGTTCGAGGAAAAAGCCTTCGCCGAGCTTCCTTATGTCGAGAAAATTGCCCTCGCTCTCTATGGCCGCGGAGAGTCAGAAGAAAACGTTATCCGGGCCAAGCAGTATCTGACCAAGTACACCAACGATTTCGCGAGGGCAGCGATGAGCAAATACTGGGAGCTCGGAGACAAGTTCTGGGGAATGTTCAGCCGCGGCTTCTGATAGCCCGGATGAGCAGGTAGAAGGGAGAAGTTGTCCGGTCAGCTCACCCGCCAGAGGGAATTCGGGCGAAGAAAAGATGATGCTCATTGAGCACGCCGACAGGGATTTGCAGGAATTGGCGGCGGCATGGAAAGAAGCCGAGTGGAATAATCCGGCCTGCTCCTAACCCTCTTTCTTTTTCTTGCCGCCGATGGCCTCGCGGACGCCCTCTTCAAAGGGCTCGGTCAGAATGGGAACGAGCCAGCCCTCCGGACTCTCGGCATACGTCTCCATCGACTCCAGGACGCTGAGAGGATACTTGAGCATGCGGAAGAGTCGGGCAGACTCCTCGGAGAAACTTTGGCCCTTGCCTATGGCAAAGGGGTAAAAGACGTTTTTTTCATAATAGACGCTACCGCTTCGAACAGGAAGCATCCGGGTTTGGTTATTCGAGCCAAAAGAATAGACAAGGCCGCGGGCAAGATAATACCAGGGCCCATGCTGGATGTAGACGTAAGGTTGCTGGGTCGAGGCTTCGCCGCCGTCCAGGTTGGTGGCCACCGTTTCGAGATAGAGGTTGGCAAAAGCGATCGCCTTCTTCTCGTCGTAGAACGTGACCCACGGGACGTCAGGGCGAAGCATGATGACATGGTCCGGGTGCATCCGTGTGCGGTTGAGGTCGATGACCCGGACCTCGCCGTCCATCGTGGGATAGGCGGCTTTGGTAAAGACCTTTTTATTGAAAACGACCTCACCATTGCGGAGGGCTTTGACAAACAGGGAATCCGTGATATGTATCGTTGTCTCAACGAGGATGAAAGGTGTTCGAGCATAAAAGCGATAAGTCACACTCGCCCGGACATTCGGATAAAAAGGTATGGGAGCAGCGAGGCGGATGGAGTAGAAAACGGGTCCCAGCGTTTCCGAAAAAGGCGGGTTCTCCCAGTCTGACGTATGGTACCAGGCATGCGGCGGCGAATAAACACAAGGGTTCCAGTGGATGGAGCCGTTCGTCTCGAGCTTATGCTCCAGCCGTATTTTCGAGGATTTTTCTGTTATCTCATAGATAACCCCGCTCTTCTTGTGGAGAGACACGCGAAAGTGCTGGTTCTCGACCGTCTTGCCGATGCCTTGGCCCATGACTTTCAAATCCGTGGGATAGGCCGGCGGCGGAGCTTCGGGATGGTTATAGAAAACAAGATAAGTCGCTCTTTCCATTGGCTTGAGGTCGGCCAAGAAAGCGACGCTGAAAGAAGTGGTCGGATGATAACGGATGATCCGCTCGCCTGTCTTTTCATCCTTCTCAACAGTCGAAAGGGCCTTCGGGTCCGCCCAAGGAGTGATGTCATAAACCTGGGAGGGCACTTCTGTGTAGACGACATCGTCGCCGCCTTTCTCTGCCTTGATGACGCGGACCTCATCAGGTGACCTGAAATAGGCACTCAGAACGCCGAGGGTGGCGTGGACGGGATAGTTC
>CAYUKK010000168.1:0-4040 GCA_964445305.1 uncultured Eubacteriales bacterium | reverse complement strand
ATCGCTCTCCACCCGGGTTCATTTTATCACCCTCGAGGCGAAAGGGGAAGGGATGCTCAAGGAAAACGACCGTTTCTGCCTCTCCAATGGGCGCTTGGGGTAAGCATTCACGGTGACCCTCGACGGGCTGCCAATTCGCTGATGCGCCGCCGCAGCAATTAGCTATTACTGCCCGGATACCGAGTGGATAAAGGAAGGGCCCCTTCCCTCGCCAGGGAAGGGGCCCTTTTTGTCGTGCTCCAGCCTCTCTTAGAAGCTGAACCGGATGCCGAACCGAAAGACCCTGGGGTTGAGGATGCGCATCGTCATGCCCAGATCGGGGCTCTTAAGATAATTGTCAACCGCCAGGGTGTGGTTGTTGTTGAGAGCGTTGAAGGCGTCAACAGCGAGGACGACCATGGCCGAATCGAAAATATGGAAAGATTTTTCCAGTCTGAAGTTCAGCACATAGAAGGTCGGCAGGCGGTCATCTCCAAATTTCGTCTTGGAGCCGTCCTTGCGTCCGTAAAGCGTAACGGTTCCGACTCGAGGAACACCCGTGACTCGCGTGTAGTACGGGACCACGTACCCATCTCTGGCCACAAACGTAAAGCTGGCGTTTATCCCGTAAGGGAATTGATAGAGGCCGGCGAGCTTGGCCATCCATCGGGAATTGACGTAGACGTTGGTGATCCCCGAACCACCGCTCTGGGGAGCGATAACTCCGCCATCATAATATTCGTAGTTGTTCAGGTTGAAATTGTAGTCACCGTTATAGTGCCACGTCCACTTGGAGAGGGTGAAAGATCCGTCGAGCATCCAGTTGTGGGATAGCCTCTTCTTTAAAACGATTTCAGCGGCCACGTAGCGCTCACGGGCTTCTTTAGCTAAAGTTCTGTAGGAAGCGACAGGGATCGCCCTTCTTCCGTAATAATCGGCATTAACCAGCGGGTCGCGGCCAACCTTGTACCAGTTGGCTGCGGTCTCGATAGAGCCATCGGCCATGATCCCCTTGTCCCATGCAAAGCGCTGTCTCTGCTTGTAAAAGAATCCTAAGCGAGCAGCAAAATCTGTTAACAGTTCCTTTTCGTAGCCCAAAGAAATCTCATCCAAGATGGGCGTGTTGTAATCGGGATCAATCTTGTTCCGGGGTTCAACTTTCGTGGGGTTGGCGGGGTCAAAACCGGAATACCAGACCCAATAATTAGGGTCGTTGGGGTCTTTGTACTCGCCCGTATCCCAATCGTAACCGAAGAGTTCGTTAGCTGTGACACGATTATCGCCGTTGGCATCCACCCAGAGAAGCCCGATTTCTGTCCAGCTTGCCCAACCCAACGGGTTGATGAAATCGGCAATTCCATATCCAGACTGAGAGCCATAGCGAGCCAGGTTCAGCTTGATGACATCCTTGCCGTTGCCAAAGATGTCGTAGATAAGGCTAAGGCGGGGCGAAAGGAACTTCCATTTGACGCCAGGGTCGATTCTTTCCTTGAGCTCGATGGCCGCCATGTACTGGGGCAGCCAAGGAGAGGCGGGGACTTTGGACTTGTCCACTTTGGATTGTTCGATATCGTAGCGAAGCCCGAGGCCGAGAGTAAGCTTTCCCAGCGTCAGGGTGTCCTGAACGAAGAAAGAATAACGGGCAAACCACTCTTTGAGCAAGAAATCTCTTACGACCACGGCGTATCTCCAATCAGGAGCCTCTTCGATGATATAGAGGTTCGCTTCCGCGTAGCTATAGCTCGTGACGGTGGAGGTCATATAGTCGGCGCCAAATTTAATCTCGTGGTCTGCCCCCAGGATGTCTTCGGCGAAGTAGTTGCCGTTAAAATTGACATTGAAGGTGGGTCGGATAGTTCCGTAGTCCCAGGTATTACCGGAGAGATAAAAGGTCGGGTAGTAAGAAAGCCAGATATATTTCCCCGAGCCATCGGACGTCCTGTGTCCCTGCGTGGGCACGAGGTAGAAGGACATATCCATGGAGATGACCTTGGCGTTGAGGAAGAGGTTGCCAAACATCTGCTCGACCTCACCCTTCCACACATAGCCTGGTCCATGCTGGTTCCATACAGTCTCTGGGCCCTGGAATGTTGCCCCGAACCAGGTTCTCCCCCATTTGAGCTTTGAATCGTACTCAAGGAAGCCGTTCAATCGAGTATTGGGACTGAGCTGAAAATCAAGGCGCGCGTAACCCGATTGGAGCCATGTGTTGTCAGTCGTCCCGGCCAAGGTGGTTGTGCCGAGGTCTTGAATGCCCCACGTGCCGTAGAACCAGGCTCTGTCTTTGATTATTGGTCCGCCGAACCCTGCGCCGTAGAGATAGACCTTGTTGATTCCCGCGCCCTTATAGCCTCTCTTTTTCAAATCGTCCGGAATATTCTCCGATTGCCAGTTCTTGTCTTCAGCGTCGAGATAGAATGAGCCCGAAAAAGTATTGCCGCCTCGTTTGCTGACGAAGTTGAGCTGGACGCCCCCCGTCTGGGACCGGACATCGTTATTTCCGTAGTTGATTTGGAGCTCTTCGTAACTGGCCAGGTTGAGGTAGGCGGGTGCGGCGCCCAAGGCAGATATATCCGTGATGTTCGCGCCGTCCACATTCCATGTCTGGTCAGCGCCAGAGGAGCCATGCCCGTAGTAGGCTGATTGCTGGCCGGCGTCGCTTCCGCCGATGTCTTCCCTATCGACGAGGACGCCGGGAGCTAAGGCAAGCATTACCCAGGGGTTTCGAGCTGTGGGGAGGCTCATAATCATTTCTTCGGTCACGTTGACGCCGACTTGAGTCCTCTTTGTGTCGATGACAGGGGTTTGGCCGATGACGGTGACCTGCTCCTCGAGCGTGGCCTGCTCCATGGTCACTTCGAGAATGACATCCCTTCCGTAGGAGACCACTTGTTTTTCCCGGACGAGTTTTTTAAAGCCTGGAAGCTCGAAGGTTACCGTATAGTCATTGGCCACAGGAAGGTTGAGGAAGCGGAAGTTTCCCCTCTCCGAGGTGATGACCGTTCGTGGCGGCGTCTTTGAACCCGTGAGAGTAACCGTCACCCCGGGAAGAGGGTTGCCGTCCTGGTCAGTGACCGTGCCCTTGATGCCCCCAAACTCCTGGGCAAGGGCGAAGGATCCCGTAAGAAAAAGTACGCAGAGCAGAATGGTGATTTTTCTCAAATTAACCCTCCTTTTTCAATCCATCCTTTCCCTGAGTGAAAAAGTTTCACTCACCTTAGACCTAGTAAAAATTCGTTTTTCCGATTTTCACCTCCTTTCCAGGGGTATGGGAATATCCAGTCTTTCCTTCCTTTCTGCTCCAGTCAAAGTTTTTTGAAAACTCCTATCGGGAAATTTATCTGCAAAATCCATGCCAAGTTTAGAGAAATTTATCTTATTATTTTTCAATTAGTTAGAAATTCTTAATTCGGGCGTTTAATCCATATTTTTGAATTTAATTCAAAAAAATGGATTTAAAGAAGAGCGGATAAAAATGAGTATATAAGGCAAGGATGAGCCTCAGACCCCCGCCCCCTCGCGAACACTTCTCTTGCCGCTCATCTTTAAAATGGCCTGGGCTCTTCAATGACATGGAACTCTAAGGGGGATTTTGGAGAGTCGCCTTTTATCTTGACATCCCTTGCTCAATTCCTATAATATCTATAGAAATAATAGGAATAAATATTCTTAGGTGTGCCAGCGTTGAGCATATATAGACGAAGGACAAAAATGGGCATCATCCCCTCCGGCTGGCCATGGCGAGCGAAGGCGAAAGAAAGCGACAAGGTGGCGTTGGAGGTCGGCACCAGCCTGCAGGTTATTTTTTTCCTTTTGGCTCTCATTCCTCTCTTAGGGCTTGCTCCTCGAACTCAAGCTGAAAGCGAAGTAGAGAAGGCAGTCGTCGCCGTGGAGCTTGTCGTCGGGACGGACAATTTTTCCTCACCTTTTATGGTCGGCGTCAAGTTTGAGCTGGCTCCGGAGTGGTATCTTTACTGGGTCAATCCGGGCGACGCCGGACTTCCCCCGGAAATCCACTGGGTTCTTCCGGACGGGCTCGAAGGCGGCCCGCTCATCTACCC
>CAYUKK010000167.1:0-6211 GCA_964445305.1 uncultured Eubacteriales bacterium | reverse complement strand
TTCGTTCGGACCGATGACTTCCTCCATGAGATGAGCAGGATGGGTCTCGAATTTCCCCCGGTCGACCCAGACCCAGCCGTTCTCGCCTATCCAGCGCGTGCCACTCCGGATCTCGGGGTAGCCGCCGGCGATGTCCATGGCGGTGCCATCCGCATACTTGGCCGTGACATAATAGCGAGTCGCAGAATTATAAATTCCGCGCTCCGGGAATTCGCCTCGCCCCTCGATTTCAACCGGTCCGGTCAGGTCCCAGCCCATTCCCCAGTGGGCGATGTCGACATGGTGGCCAACCCAGTCCATGAGCTGGCCGCCCCCGAAATCCATGTTCCAGCGCCAGTTCATGTGGACGCGAGCCTTGCAGTAAGGCCAGTAGGGAGCGGGTCCGAGCCACATGTCATAATCGAGCTCGGGCGGCGGCGGAGTAATCTCTTCCTGGCCGAATGTCTTGGCGAAATCGTAGTGGCCGGAGGGAAGGCCGACTTCGACCTTGACGATTTTGCCGATGCGGCCGTTGCGGACCAGCTCGGCTGCGCGGTGGAAGTTTTCGACCGAACGCTGCCAGCTTCCCGTCTGCCAGACGCGGCCGTAGCGGTGGAGGGCTTCGACCATGGCCCTTCCCTCCTTGAGGCTGTGGCTGAAGGGCTTTTCGCCGTAAATATCGAAGCCAGCCCTGGCGCAGGCGATGGAGAGGAGAGCATGCCAGTGGTCGGGCACGGCGATGGAGACAGCGTCGATGTCGCGGCGAAGCAGGAGGTCGCGGAAATCCGTGTAAGCGGCGCAGTCCCTATTCCCGTATTTCTGGTCGACCATCTCTTTTGCTTGAGCCAGATGGTTGCGGTCGACATCGCAGACAGCGACCCACTGGACCTCGTCTTTGCCCAGGAAGGATTCCATGTTGGGAAAGCCCATCATGCCGAACCCGATGCCAGCCATGACGATGCGATTGGAGGGAGCGGGGCGGTTGGTTTTTCCCAAGGCTGAGGCGGGGACGATCGTCGGGAAACCGGCCGCGCCAGCCACAGTTAGGGACAGAGATTTCAAGAACTGGCGGCGTTTCATCTTCCTACCTCCATGAAAAATGCTTACCCAGCAGCATCCATTATATGTTTTCAAAGGGCCATTTTCCACGCTCTTGTAACCGGGCTCTTGGCCAGGAGATATAAGCTCCCCTAACGGGGGGAATCGAGGAGGCTTGCTCCCCGAAGTTGGTGGCGTGAAGTAGCGCCTGAGCTGCTCATTTCAATGAAAATAGTCTAAAGCATTCATGGGAGGACCGTCTCTTGACAGGCAGCGAGCGAAGAGAGGTTAGTGTCGGGGCGCAGCTGGCGTCAATGGGGGAAAGAGATAGAGGGAGCGCTGGCTCTATCCCGGAAGGTATAGGTCAGCCTGCATTTTGAAGCAACTTTTATGGTTCGTCATTCGTATAATATTTTTAGGAGGGTTTCATGAGAAAAATGAGCCGACGCTCCTTTTTAAAAACAAGCGCTACGGCGCTGGCGGGCTCCGTGGCCGCGTCTCCGCTCCTGTCGCGGGGTTGGTATTCCTTCGCCCAGACAGAGACAAGTGGCTATTTCGAAAGGGAATTTGGCATCACCGAAGCCCTGTGCCGGAGAGTGTTAAGCCAAGCTCTGGCCAAGGGCGGCGACTTCGCCGACCTTTTCTTCGAGCACACCATCAGCAACTTTCTTGTTCTTGAAGACGGGAAGGTCAATCGGGCCGCCTGCGATGTCGCTCTGGGCGTTGGTATCAGGACGGTCAAGGGGGACCAGGTTGGTTATGGGTTCACCCAGGAATTGAGCGAAAAGGCCATGCTGGCTGCCGCTTCGACGGCCGCAACGATTGCCAATGCTTCAACGAGAGAGCCGGCGCGAGAGTTTGTCCAGCTCAAGACGGAGAACTATTATCCTGTGAAAACACTCTTTTCCTCCGTGCCCCTGGAGACAAAACTGCCACTGGTTCAATCGGTTAACGACAAGTGCTTTGCTCTGTCCCCTCTGGTCATCAAGGTTACGGTTGTCTTCCATGACCAGCAGAAGCGCATCCTGGTTGTCACGAGCGATGGAATCAAGGCTGAAGACCTCCAGCCGCGAAGCTATCTGGCGGCGACAGTGGTGGCCGAGAAAAACGGCCGTCGGGAGCGCTCTGGCTGGAACTTCGGTGGGCGTCGTGAATTTTCCTTTTATACGCCCGACCTCATCGACAGACTGGCCAGGACAGCGGTGGACAGGGCCCTCATCCTTTTCGACGCCATCCAGCCGCCGGCCGGCGAGATGCCAGTCGTTCTGGGACCAGGAGTGACGGGCGTCCTTCTCCACGAAGCCATCGGCCATGGCATGGAAGCGGACTTCAACCGAAAAAAAATCTCCACCTACAGCACCATGCTCGGCAAGAAGGTGGCTGAGCCTTTCGTGACCATCATCGACGACGGCACAGTTCCCCACCTTACTGGGTCAATCAATTTTGATGATGAGGCAACCCCCGGTCAGAAAACCATCCTCGTTGATAGAGGAATCTTGACGAGCTACCTCCACGACAAGATTTCAGCCCGATTTTATGGGGTCAAGCCAACGGGCAACGGGAGACGCGAAAGCTATGAGCATTATGTCATCCCGCGCATGCGCAATACTTACATGCTGGCGGGTGAAGCCACGCCTGAGGACGTCATCAAGGCGGCGGGCAAGGGTATCTACGTGCAGGATGTCAGCAACGGCCAGGTCAAGATCGGCGAGGGTGACTTTGCCTTCTATGTCGCGCAGGGGCGCTTGATCGAGAACGGAAAGCTTGGCGCTCCCATCAAGGATGTCAACATCATGGGCAATGGGCCGAAAATGCTGGCCAACATCATCATGCTGGCCAATGACTTCGAGTTCCACGAGGGCGGCGCTGGAGCCTGCGGCAAGGGTGGGCAGGCGGCGCCGGTTGGCTTTGGCCAGCCCAGCGCGCTGGTCAAGACGCTGACCGTTGGCGGAGTCAAGGGCTGAAGCGAGGAGTCAAGCCATGAAACAAGAGCTTTACGACCTGGCTGAGAAAGCGATTCAAATAGCCAAGGCGGCGGGCGCGGATGACTGCCGCGTTTCTCTTGGCGTCGAGCGCTTTGTTGAAATCAGTTACCGTGACCGCAAGCCAGAGAATATCAAGGAGGCGACGACCAAAGGGCTGCGGGTGGAAATCTTCGTCGACAAGCGGTATTCGAGCCAGACCACTTCCGACCTCCGTCTGGAATCCCTGAAAACGTTCATCGCTAACGCTGTCGCTTCAACGCGGCTTCTCGCCGAAGACCCCTTCCGAACGCTGCCTGACCCCAAATACTACCAGGGCCGTCAGACGGTCGACCTCAAACTATACGACCCTGATTACGAAAAACTGACGCCCGAGAGCCGGCACAGCTTTGTCAAGGCAATTGAGGAAAGCTGCCTATCCAAGGGCGGAGATAAAGTCATTTCTGTCACGGCTGCTGGTTACGATGGTCATTCGGAGCAGGTTTTGATGGCGACGAACGGATTCGACGGTTATGTAGAAAGCACAGTTTTTTATGGTGGGGCTGAGATGACTGCCCGGGACGAGGGCGACCGGAGGCCAGCCGAGTATTCCTACGCCTCATCGCCAAGCCGGAAAGCACTGCCCAGGCCAGAGGAAATCGGGGCCGAGGCGGCGAGCCGGGCTCTGAACCTACTCGGAGCAAGAAAAATCAAGACCGAAACGCTCCCCATCATCATTGAGAACCGGGTTGTGGCCCGGTTCGGGAACGGGTTATTGCAGGCCATGTTAGGCCGCAGCATCCAGCAAAAACAGTCCTTCCTGGCGGATAAGAAAGGCCAGAAGGTGGCCAGCCGGGTGCTGACTCTCGTCGATGACCCATTCATTCCTGGCGGTCTGGGGAGCAGGACTTTCGACAGCGAGGGGATAGCGGCCAAAAAGAGGGTAATGATAGAGGAGGGGGTGCTGAGAGATTTCTACATCGATTGGTACTACGGTCGGAAGCTGGGCTGGGAGCCAACGACGGGCAGTCCCTCCAACCTGATCATTCCTCCGGGCAAGCGTTCAGTCAGGGAAATCATGAAAGACCTTGGCCGGGGAATCCTCATCACCGGATTTATCGGCGGGAACTCCAATTCGACGACCGGCGATACTTCCATCGGCATCCTGGGTCAGCTTTTTGAGAAAGGAGAGCCCGTTCATCCGATTGCCGAGATGAATATCGCCGATAATCACCTTCGTATCTGGCAGAGGCTGGTCGAAGCGGCGAACGACCCGTATCCTTATTCGGCGCAACGCTTCCCGAGCCTCGTCTTCACTGACGTCGTCGTCTCGGGCATCTGACAGACAGAGAGCTGATTGCGCTTCGATTAGATGAGCGGCGTAATCCCCGGCATGGCCACCGGATCGACGCGGTTCGGTCCGAACTCGTAAGATTTTGGGGAGAGATCGAGCTGCGATGAGTTCATCGCCCATTCCCAGCTGATGGCCCGGCCCGTGTAAGCGCTCATCCGGCCGATGATGGCGCACATCGTGCTTTCGGCGATGCGCCGGCCCTCATTCAAAGGCTTGCCGCTCCGGATGCTGGCGACGAGGTCCGCGTGCTCCTGGACATAGGGGTTGGGCTCATCGCCTTCGAATTTCCATGGGTTCTCGCCCCGGATTTCGCCGTAGCCAAAAGCTACACCCTTCGTCCCGACAATGCGTTCCTCGATGCGGTCAGCGCAGCCGGGTATCTGACGGCACATGCTGAGGACGCGAACGCCGTTGGGGTATTCGAACTCGACGGCGAAGTGGTCGTAGATGTTGCCGTATTCGGGGCCGGTCCTGACCTGGCGGCCGCCCATGCCCATGACCTTGACCGGCAGCGTGCCGAAGGCCCAGTTGATGACATCGATGTTGTGGACATGCTGCTCGACGATGTGGTCGCCAGAAAGCCAGGTGAAATAGAGCCAGTTCCGACACTGCCATTCCATATCCGACATGCCCGGCTCTCGCTTCTTGACCCAGAGCTCGCCCTGGTTCCAGTAGCACTGGCCGCCGACGATCTCGCCGATAGCGCCGTCGTGGATGCGGTTCATCAGCTCGAGGTAGTGGGCTTGATGGCGACGCTGGGTGCCCGCGACGATGGCCAACCCTTTTTCCTCAGCCAGGGCTGAGGAGGCGATGACCGAGCGGACGCCGACCGGGTCGACAGCCACCGGCTTTTCCATGAAGACATGCTTTCCAGCCTCGACGGCGGCGCGCAGATGCATCGGACGAAAGTGGGGTGGAGCGGCCATGATGATGAGGTTGACTTCCGGACAGGCGGCCAGCTTCAAGTAGCCATCGAAGCCAGTGAACTGGCGTTCAGGAGGCACTTTGACCTTATCCGGGTGGGTCTCGAGGAGCTTTTTGAGCGAGCTGTCGATTCGGTCCTGGAAGAGGTCGTACATGGCCACGACCTCAACTCCCGGAGCGGCGGTTATGCAGTCGATGGCCGCGCCAGTTCCCCGGCCGCCGCAGCCGATGATGCCGACGCGAATGGCGTCGGAGCCGGCGGCATGAGCACCCGGAATCCGGGGCAGGGAGGCGGCGAGCGAGACCACGGCCGTCGCCTTGAGGAAATCCCTCCGCGAGACCCGACTAATTCTATAGTTTCCATCGGGATTATAAGATTTTTTGGCCATTTGATCCTCCTTCCTTAAAGCATTTGACGGACATCGTTTCCCCTTGGTCTTTCGGGCTTCTTGCTTTTGCCAACGCCATCAATAATTCCCTCAGATTATCTATTTCGTTTGGCATGGACTCAAAAATCGTCGCAGGCTCGGTAAGCTTCAATCGTCGCCTTTTCTCCTTCTTTTCCTTTCTGGCTGTGGCCGTGCTCCATGCACAGCACACCCTGGTAGCCCTTGGCGTGGAGGTGCTTGAAGATATTCCGGTAGTTGATCTCGCCCGTTGTCGGCTCCTTCCGGCCCGGCGTGTCGCCGAGGTGGAAAGAAGCAATCTCCTCCCAGGCCATGTCGATATTGGGAATCAGGTTGCCCTCGGTGACCTGCTGATGGTAGAGGTCGTCGAGAATTTTGCAGGACGGGCTCCCCACGGCCCGGCAGATGGCAAAAGCCTGCGGAATTCGGGTTAGAAAGAGACCTGGATGGTCCTTGGGGTTGAGCGGCTCGAGGACGAGGATGAGCCCTGCCGGTTCGGCAACTTCGGCGCAGGCTCTCAAGTTTTCGATGACGTTAGCCGTCTGGTA